>CAKZOQ010000253.1 GCA_937136445.1 uncultured Gemmatimonadota bacterium | reverse complement strand
TACGACTACACCAACTTCTACTTCGGGGCCGGCGACGACGCCTTCGCCCTCCTCGGCCCTTTTGACGACTGGTGGAGCGAGGTCAAGCCCGCGGGCTACTACCTCTACGAGCTCCCCCTGCACACCGCCCCCGGCACCCGGGTGGACGTCGAGGACACCAAGACCCACGAGGTCCGTGAGGGGCTGGTCAACTTCGCCTCCTACAACTACCTGGGGCTCTCCTACCGGGACGAGGTGAAGCAGGCCATCAAGGAGGCGGTGGACGTCTACGGCGGCGGGTCGTCGGGCTCCCCCATCCTGAGTGGCACCACCGACTTGCTCCGGCAGTTCGCCGAGGAGATCGCCGCCTTCAAGGACAAGGAGGCGGCCCTCATCTTCCCCACGGGCTACAGCGCCAACGTGGGGACCATCGCCGGGCTGATGCGCTCCGGCGACCTCATCGTGGCCGACCAGTACGCCCACGCTTCCATTGTGGACGGGATGATCCTCTCCAAGGCCAAGTCGCGGTTCTTCCGCCACAACCGGGTGGACGACCTGGAGAAGAAGCTGAAGGGCTTCGAGGGGAAGAAGCTGGTCATCATCGAGGGCGTCTACTCCATGGACGGCGACGTGCCGCCGCTGGCCGAGATCGTCGAGGTCTGCCAGAAATACGGCGCGCGCCTCATGATCGACGAGGCCCACTCGGCCTTCCTCTTCGGCGAGAACGGCCGAGGGGTCGTGGAGGACCAGGGCTTCGAGGACGAGGTGGACATCCACCTCGGCACCTTCTCCAAGAGCCTGGGCGGGCAGGGTGGCTACATCGCCGGCTCCAGTCAGCTCATCAACTACCTCCGCGGCTTCTCCCGCTCCCGCTTCTTCAGTTGCGCCCTCTCCCCGGTCATCGTGGCCGGGCTGCGCAAGGCGCTGGAGCTGCATCAGGCCGAGCCCGAGCTCCGGGACGACCTCTGGGACAACGTGGCCTACATGCAGGGGCTGCTGGACGAAGCCCAGGTGCCCACCGGCGATTCGTCGTCGCAGGTCATCCCCATCATGGTCCGGGACGACGCCCGGGTCTTCCAGATGGGGGAGGAGATCTTCCGCGAGGGGGTCTTCATCAACCCGGTGAAGTACCCGGCCGTGGGCAAGCACAAGTCCCGCTTCCGCATGTCCATCTCCGCCGCCCACACCAAGGACGAGCTGGAAGAGGGAGCGGACGTCATCATCTCCGTCCTGCAGCGCTACGGGATATGCCCCTGACCCCAGTCACCAAGTACGACTTCCGCACGGGCGTCAGCGCCTTCTTCGAGATGGCGACGTCCGACGCCGAAGGTGTGCTCCCCGAGTACCTCCAGCCCATCGAGGTGCGTCACCAGCGGAGCGTCCTGTCGGTGACGGCCTTCCTCTTCGACGATCCGGACGTAGGGCCCTACACCGAGCTCATGTTCTCCGTCATCGTCCCGCCTCAGGTGGCGGAGTGGGGCGAGCACGCGAAGGCGGGCTTCTTCCCCTTCCTGGCGGCAACCTCCAACGCGCGGGCCCGGCAGCAGCGCGCCGAGCGCTTCCACTTCGACTACCTGGACGCCGACATCGACGCCCAGTTCATCGAGACCCGGGACCGGCTTCGGGTCCGGGCGTGGGGCGAGGGCGAACCCATCATCGACTTCAGCGTGACCCCGGGTGCGTGGGAGGAGACGAGCCACATCCTCCAGGGCTACACCCGCGACGGCGACTCCCGCTTCCGCACCACCGTCCAGATCAGCGGCACCTATACGGTGCACGAAAACGAGGAGGGGACGATGAGGGTCTTCCCCCACCCCTTCACCGAGTCGCTGCTGAGCCAGGAGATCGCGCCGCTTCCCTTCCGGGAGCATTGGTTCAAGGACGGCACCGAGGTCTTCCACGAGCTGGAGCGCTTCTAGGCGCTTCCGTCACGCCCAGGGGGTGCCTGCCCTCGAATGTGGGATGCCGGCGGCCCTGTTGAGGTTCGGGGACGCGGCCTATGTTGGCCGTGCCCGCTCGGGCCGGTGAACCCGGTCCGTCGCCTTCCCCCCCGCCCCACCTCATGCGCCCTTCCGTCGAGACCGTGCGCACCCGCGTCTGGAGCCTGGCGGTCTTCGCCTGCATCCTCCTGATCTCGGGGCAGTTCTGGGCCGGTCGGGAGGCCCTGGACGCCGCCCGCGACGCGCGGGAGAACGAGGTGCTGGGCGTGGCGCGGACCACTGCTTCGGCGCTGGAGCAGTTCCTCTCCATCGCCCGACGCAGCACCTCCTCCCTGGCGTGGCGTCAGGGGGCGACCCTCCTCACGCCCGACGGGTGCAACGACGCCGTGGGAGCGCTGGGGGACGCCTTCCCCTTCTTCCCGAACCTCTTCGTGGTGGACTCGGCGGGGGTGCTCCAGTGCAGCGCCGCCGGGATGCCCGACGAGCCCCTCTCGGTGGCCGACCGGACCTGGTTCCGGCGCATCGTGGAGTCCCAGAGCTTCGCCGTGGGGGAGCCCGTCACCGGCCGGGTCAGCGACGTCTGGGTGGTGGTGGCGGGCTCGCCCATCCTCGACGAGGAGGGACGCTTTCGCGGCGCCGTGGCGGGCTCCGTCGAGCTCCTCCGTCTCGAGGAGATCCTCAACGAGCGCGGCCCGGCCATGGGGGAGCTGGTGACCATCACCACCGACCAGGGCGTGGTGGTGGCCCGCTCCGTGGACGCCGAACGCTGGGTGGGCCGTCCGCTTCCCTCGGGGACGGTGGACGTGGAGCCCCGGGGGGAGCGCACCTACATCACCCGGGCCCG
>CAKZOQ010000252.1 GCA_937136445.1 uncultured Gemmatimonadota bacterium | reverse complement strand
GCACTGGGCGAGCTTCGCGGCCCCCAGGATCAGGTGCCGCCGCAGTTTTCAGCGAAGAAGGTGCGGGGCGAGGCCATGCACCGGCGGGCTCGCCGGGGGGAGCGGGTGGAGCTGGAGGCGCGTCCCGTGGTGGTCCACGAGTTGGAGCTCCTGGCGTGGAATCCCCCGGAGCTCCGCTTCGGGGTGCGGTGCTCCAGCGGGACGTACATCCGGGCCCTGGCTCGGGACCTGGGGGAGGCCCTGGGCGTGGGCGCCCACCTCATCGAGCTTCGCCGCACCGCGGTGGGGACCTTCCGGATGGATCGGGCGGTGGACGGGGACCATCTGGAGACGGTGACCGAGGAAACCTGGATCTCCGGGCTGGAGGCGGTGGGCCACCTCCCACGGCGTACGGTGGGCGCCGAGGCGGCCCGGGCGTTGGCCCAGGGTCGGCCCCTTCCCCTCGGGAATCCCGGCGACGCCCCGGACGAACCGGTGGTGGCGGTAGCGTGCGAGGGAGCCCTCGTGGCCATCGCCGAGGTGTCGGGAGGCGTCCTCAAGCCCCGGAAGGTGCTCGCGCCGGAGCTGGGGCAGGGTGGGGACACGCCGTGAGCGAAGGGCGCGTCCAGTGGGCCCATCCCCCCGGGATCCCCGAAGGAGAGGGCACCGTGGTCACCGTAGGCACCTTCGACGGGGTGCATCGGGGGCACTGGAGCGTCCTGGAGGAGATCCGACGCCGGGCCCGGGAGACCGATCGACGGAGCGTCCTGGTCACCTTCGACCCCCACCCGCTACGCATCGTACGGCCGGAGCACGCGCCCCGACTCCTCACCACCCCCACCGAGAAGAAGGAGATCCTCGCGGAGAGCGGGCTGGACTACGCCGTCTTCCTCCGCTTCACGCCCGCCCTCTCCCGGTACTCTCCGCGTCGGTTCGTGGAGGAGATCCTGGTGGAGCGTCTTCGCGTCCGGGAGCTGGTCATCGGGTACGATCACGGGTTCGGGAAGGACCGGTCCGGCGACGCCGACACCCTCCGGACCATCGGGGCCGAGGCCGGCTTCGCCGTGGACGTCGTTGCTCCGGTGGAGACCATTGGCGACGCCGTCTCCTCCACCCGGATTCGCTCGGCGGTGGCCGCCGGACGTCTGGACGAAGCCACCGCCTGCCTGGGGCGGCCCTACTCCCTGCGGGGACTGGTGAGCCGGGGAGAGGGCCGGGGGCGGCATCTGGGCTTCCCGACGGCCAACCTCCAGGTGCGCCAGGCGGACAAGCTCATCCCGCCGGCGGGGATCTACGCCGTCTGGGGGGTGCTGCGGGACGGCGTCTTCATGGGGGCCCTTCATCTGGGACCCCGGCCCACCTTCCAGGGCTCGCCCCCCAGCATCGAGCTGCACCTCCTGGACTTCGAGCGGGACCTCTATGGCGAAGAGGTGCGGGTGGACTTCGTGGAGCGTCTCCGTGGGGTCGAGCCCTTCGACAGTGTGGAGGCCCTGGTGGCGCAGATGCAGAGGGATGTGGCCCGCTCCCGGGAGGTGCTGGGCGAGGACCGACCCGAGCGTCCCCGCCCCCGGGAGTCATCCTAGGTCTGGCGGGTGGAAGGCAGGTGGAAGGGCCGCCAGGAGACCAAGCACCCCGTGGACGTCGTCGGGGCCTTTGGTTATCCTTTTGGGCTGAGCTATGCACTGACGTGTGGCTTCCCTTGCAGCATACGACTCCTGAGGAGGCGCGATCATGACGATCGTCAAGGAAGACATCATCAAGAAGTACCAAATCCACGAGACCGACCGCGGCAGCGCCCCGGTCCAGATCGCGCTCCTGACCGCGCGCATCGGAGATCTCCGGGAGCACTTCGACGAGCACGGTCAGGATCACCACTCCCGGCGCGGCCTCCTGAAGATGGTCGGACGCCGTCGCCGCCTTCTGGACTACCTCCGGAAGAAGGATGTGGAGCAGTACCGCGAGCTCATCGCGGACCTCGGCCTCCGACGCTGAGGAACCTCGGCGGCGGCCTCACCACGGGTGGGTCGCCGCCTTTGTTGTTCATCCCCGACGGACCCGGGAGCCCGGGTACGGGGGACGGCCATCGACCCATCGATTGGAAGCTGCATCCGGGCCCACGTCTGACGACGTGCCCCGCGCGGCGGTCGCTCTCTCGCTCGTACGCTCCGGACCACCGACGGGCCTTCGACGCCTTGGTCGCCTGGGAGGCGGCCAGCCATCCAAGAGAGTAGAGACCGAATGATTCAACGAGTGGAACGCCAGTTCGCAGGGCGGACCCTGTCCCTCGAGGTCGGCCGCATGGCCAAGCTCGCGGCAGGTTCCTGCCTGGTGCAGTTCGGCGACACCGTCGTCCTCTGCGCCGCCACCGTGCGGAACAAGCCGACGCACCTGCCCTTCTTCCCCCTCACCATCGAGTTCCGCGCGCAGCAGTACGCCGCGGGGAAGATCCCCGGCGGGTTCTTCAAGCGTGAGGGACGGCCGGGCGCCAAGGAGATCCTCTCCGCCCGGATGATCGACCGGCCCATCCGGCCCATGTTCCCCGAGGGCTTCAAGAACGAGACGCAGGTCGCCTGCTTCGTCCTCTCGGCGGACCAGGAGAACGACGCCGACGTCATCGCCATGATGGGCGCGTCCATCTCGCTCTGCATGTCGAAGATCCCCTTCAACACCCCCGTGGCCTCGGTGCGCATCGGGCGCATCAAGGACAACTGGGTGCTCAACCCCACCTTCCAGCAACTCGAGTACTCGGACCTCGACATCGTCGTATCCGGCACCGAGCATGCCATCACCATGGTGGAGGGCGGCGCGCTGGAGGTCTCGGAAGACGAGATCCTCGAGGGACTCGAGATCGCCCACGAGGGCATCAAGGAGCTCATCGAGATGCAGAAGGAGATCCTCCGGGAGCACAACGTCCCGGACATGACGTGGATCTCCCAGAGCCCCGACCCCGACGTGAAGCAGAAGGTCGAGGAGATGGCCTATGAGCGTGTCGCCGAGGCGATGGCTCTGGGCGACAAGCAGGAGCGGCAGCAGGCCATGGCCGCGGTGGAAGAGGACGTCCTCGACCGGCTTCAGCAGGACGATGCCGACTGGTCCGAGCACGAGGACGACGTAGGCGACGTTCTGGAAGGCGTCAAGAAGGCCACCATGCGGACGTCCATCCTCGAGCGCGGCGAGCGCGCGGACGGCCGGGGCCTGGACGACGTCCGGAGCATCACCTCCGAGGTCGGGGTGCTTCCCCGGACCCACGGCTCCTCGCTCTTCACCCGCGGTCAGACGCAGTCGCTGGGCGTGGTGACGCTGGGTACCTCGAGGGACGAGCAGCGGATCGACTCCATCGATTCGCAGGAGGAGGTCTCCAAGTCCTTCATGCTCCACTACAACTTCCCGCCCTACTCGGTGGGTGAGGCCAAGCCGTACCGCGGCACCTCCCGCCGGGAAACGGGTCACGGGCACCTGGCGGAGCGGGCCATCCAGCCCCTTCTGCCGGCCTACGACGACTTCCCCTACACCATCCGTGTGGTCTCCGACATCCTGGAGTCCAACGGGTCGTCGTCCATGGCCACCGTCTGCTCCGCCTCCCTCTCCCTCATGGACGCCGGCGTACCCGTGAAGAAGGCGTGTGCCGGAGTCGCCATGGGGCTCATCAAGGAGGGCGACGACGTCGCGGTCCTCACCGACATCCTCGGGCTCGAGGACTTCCTGGGCGACATGGACTTCAAGGTCGCAGGGACCCGGGACGGCGTGACCTCCATCCAGATGGACATCAAGATCCAGGGCCTCACCTTCGACATCATGAGGACGGCGCTGGAGCGGGCCAACCGTGCCCGGATGCACATCCTGGACGTCATGGATCAGGCGCTGGACCGGCCCCGCGAGGACCTGTCCGACTACGCGCCGCGCATCATCAGCATCCAGATCAACCCCGAGAAGATCGGTGAGGTCATCGGCCCGAAGGGCAAGACGATCCGCGCCATCCAGGACGAGTCCGGTGCGCAACTCGACATCGACGACTCGGGGATCGTGAAGATTGCGGCGGTCTCCGGCGAGGCCGGCGCCCGGGCCCGGGAGATGGTGGAAGCCATCGTCGCCGAGCCCGAGGTGGGTCGCGTCTACGAGGGTCCGGTGAAGAACACCACCTCCTTCGGCGCCTTCATCGAGATCATGCCCGGCACGGAAGGCCTCTGCCACATCTCCGAGCTGCAGGACGA
>CAKZOQ010000251.1 GCA_937136445.1 uncultured Gemmatimonadota bacterium | reverse complement strand
GAGAAGGAGACGTACCAGTCCATGGCCATGGCGGTCTCGAAGGCCCGGTCGCCCCCGGTGAAGCAGTGGAGGACCCCCCGGACCCCGTCCGGCGCGCGGCGAAGGGCGGCGGCGACGTCGTCGTCGGCCTCCCGGGCGTGGACCACCACGGGAAGGTCCAACTCCGCCCCCAGGCCCAGGTGCTGGTCGAAGAGATGCTGCTGCACGGCCCGAGGGCTGTGGTCGTAGTGGTAGTCCAGGCCCGTTTCACCCACCGCCACCACCTCGGGGTGTCCCGCCAGCTCTCGGACCCGCTCGGCGGCGTCCGAGGCCGCCTCCCCCGCCTGGTGCGGATGGACGCCGGCGGTGCACCAGAGTCCGGGACGAGCGCGGGCCAGGTCATGGGCGTGTCCCGCGTCCTCCACGTCGGAGGCGATGGTCACCACCCGGGTGACGCCCGCTTCCCACGCTCGGGCCAGGACGGCGTCCACCTCCTCACGAAGTCGCTCGGAGGTGAGATGGCAGTGGGAGTCGAAGAGGCTCGGCTCGTGGGGCATGCCGGCGGCGACGCGGAGGCGCCGTTACACCGGGACGGCCGGGGCCGCCGACTCCCGCGTGGAGGCATCCTTCTTCGACTTCCTGTCGCCCATCCGCTTCTGGATCTCCAGGAGCGCCGGCGAGGCCACGAAGATGGATGAATAGGTCCCGATGAGGACCCCCAGGATGAGCACGATGGTGAAGTCCCGGATGATGGCGCCGCCCAGAACCAGGAGCGCCATGAGGACGGCCAGCGTCGTCGTGGAGGTGAGGATGGTCCGGGGGAGGGTCTCGTTGATGGAGGCGTTGATGAGCTCCACCGGATCCCGCTTCCGGGCGCCCTTCCTGTTCAGGTTCTCCCGGATGCGGTCGAACACGACGATGGTGTCGTTCAGCGAGTACCCGAGGATGGTCAGGATGGCGGCCACCGTCGGCAGGGCGATCTCCACCCGAAACAGGGCCAGGAAGCCCAGGGTGACGAGCATGTCGTGGAAGGTGGCGATGATGGCCGCCATCCCGAATCGCAGCTCGAAACGGATGGCGATGTAGATGAGCGTCAGCAGGAAGCTGAAGAGGATGGCCAACCCCGCCTTCTGCTGGAGTTCCTCACCCACCGTCGCGCCCACCAGCTCCGTCCGCACCACCGTGAAGGTGCCGGCACCGAAGGCCGCCGAGAGCTGCACCTCGAGCTCCTCGGCCACCTGCTCGATGGAGACGCCCTCCTGGAGCGGCGCGCGGATCACGTAGTCCCGGTCCTGTCCGAAGCGGGTGATGGGCGGTGCCTGGGCCCCACCCAGCGCCTGCCGGATGTCTCCGGCCGTGACGTCGGTCTCGAAGCGCACCTCCACCAGCGAGCCGCCGGTGAAATCCACTCCGTAGTTCTGCCAGGATCCCTGGGTGATGACGTTGGTCACCATGGCCCCGACGCCCACCAGGAGCGCCAGCGCCGAGACGACGTACGCCTTCCGGCGAAGCTCGATGAACTTGAACTGGGCGTTCTTGAAGAATCTCATGGCGGGCCGGTCAGATGCTGATGGGGTCCGAGGCCTTCTTCCCCTGCAGGTAGATCAGGAAGAAGGACCGGGTGACGAAGAGCGCCGAGAAGAACGAGGCCACGATACCGATGCTGAGGGTCACCGCGAAGCCCCGCACCGGACCCGTCCCGAACTGGAACAGGATCAGGGCGGTGATGAGCGTGGTGAGGTTCGCGTCCACGATGGCCGAAAGGGCGTGAGCGAAGCCCTCGTCCACCGACGAACGCGTGGCCCGACCCGCGTCGAGCTCCTCGCGGATGCGTTCGAAGATGAGGACGTTGGCGTCCACCGCCATCCCGATGCTCAGGATGAGCCCGGCGATGCCTGGAACGGTGAGGGTAGCGTTGAGCCCGGCGAGTCCGCCCAGGACCAGGACCACGTACACGGCCAGCGCCCCCACGGCCAGCACGCCGGCCATGCGGTAGTATCCGATCATGATGATGAGGACGATGATGAGGCCCACGATCCCCGCCATCTCCCCCTGGTCGATGGAGTCCTGCCCCAGCGAAGGCCCGACGGTCCGTTCCTCGATGATGTTGAGCTGCGCCGGAAGCGCACCCGCCCGGAGCACCAGCGCCAGGTCCCGCGCCTCCTCCAGCGGAGTGCCCGCACCCATCTCGATCTGACCGCGTGCGCCGATGCGGTCACGGATGACCGGGGCGCTCATGACCTCCTCGTCCAGGACGATGGCGAGGTTGTCGCCCACGTGCTGGCCACTGAAGCGGCTGAAGAGCCGGCCGCCGGCCCGGGAGAGCTCGAACTGGACCACCGACTGGTTGAACTGCGGGTCCCGCTGGGCAAGCGCGTCCTCGAGAAATTCGCCCGTGAGGAACGGATCCTCGGTGAGGACGTAGAGCCGGCGGAAGTTCCGCGCCCCGCGACCCACCACTTCGGCACCCCAGTGGAGGGCGACGTCCCGGGGAAGGGCCCGCTGAACGGCGTCGGTATCCAGCAGGAGCGTTGCCGTGGGGACGTCCTCCACCGCCACGAGGAAGGTGCCCTCGATGTCGCCGAAGTTCAGGAGCGAGGAGAAGGGCCGGAGATCCGACTCGTCCTCCTCGGCCTGGCTGTCGGCGGCCGGGCTGTCGGCCGCTTGCTCGGCTCCGGCATCGGACGTCTCCGCCGTGGCGGAGTCACCGGACTCCGCGCTGTCTCCTCCGAACAGGAGCCCCTCGAGGTCCTCCCCGGAGGTCGTGCCGCCTCCTTCCACATCGCGGCCCAGCGCGCGCAGCGAGTCGGCGCCGAGATCCGCCACCAGCGCCCGGTCGATGCGGGGGAGCGCCTGCTCCACCTCACCCGAGGGCTGGACCAGCTTGAACTCGAGGAAGGCCGACTCCTGGATCAGGCTCTTGGCCCGCTCCTCGTCGTCGATCCCCGCCAGCTCCACGATGAGGCGATCGTCCCCGACCTTCTGGATGAGGGGCTCCTCCACGCCGAACTCGTCGATGCGCGTCCGGATCACCCGGTCCACGCGGTCGATCATGTCCGACTTGGCCTCCGCGGTGAGCGTGTTCTCCGGGTCGGCCACCTCGAGGACGACGTGCATGCCCCCCTGGAGGTCCAGGCCCAGCTTGAGCCCGTTGCTGTAGAGCTGCCAGCCGGCCACCCCCAGAACGAGGACGATGGTGATGATCCGGCTCCTGACGGATTTGAACATGGTCCCGCGGTTGGATCGGCGAAGAAGAAAGGCCCCGGCGGGGCCTGGAACGACAGCCTACTAAGCTGTCCGACGGGTCCGGGTGTGTCAATCGCGCCCGAGGCGCTTCGGAGGGTGACGGTCGCTCCCGACAGACGGGTGATACGGTGGCCGCGCCGCGGAGGTCCCGACCTTCTAGAGAAGGGCCCGGCGCAGCACGGCATGGACCCGGGCCAGGAAGCGCTCCGCGTCCACGGACTTCTCCACGTAGTCGTCGGCTCCGGCCTCCAGGAGCTCCGCCTCGATCTTCTCGCTTCCCGTCCCCGTGCGGATGAGGACCGGAAGCGCGGTGGTGCTCACCGAGCCCCGGATGTGGTCCAGGACCTCGCGACCGCTCATTCCTGGCATCTGAAGGTCCAGGATGACCAGGTTGTACTCCGGATCCTGGTGGAGTTTGTCCAACGCCGCATGGCCGTCGACCACCTCTTCCACCTGGTAGCCATCCTGCTCCAGGATGGTCCGGTTCACCAGGCGGGCCTCGGCGTCGTCGTCCACCAGGAGGATCCGCGGCGGACCCTCGTCCACCTCGCCCTGTTCGTCGTCCAGGGTCTGGCCCAGGACACGTTCCACCTCCACCAGGGTGGTCTTCCCCTCCTTCACCCACTCCAGACCCACCGCGTGGATGCTCCGCATTCCGCCCTGCTCCGCCACGCGCGTCAGCGTCGAGAAGCCCTTCCTCTGCTCGATGGCAGCCTGGAAGCGAGGCTGCACCACCAGGACCTCGTTCACCGGGATCCGGCCCCGGTAGCCTGTGAAGCCGCACGCCGGGCACCCGACGGCCCGGACCGCCGGTTCGATCCCGTGCCGGTCGGTCAGGCGCTGCTCGTCCGGGGTCAACCGACCCCCCACCGGCTCGGCGCAGTTGGCGCAGACCCGACGCAGGAGACGCTGGGCGATGGCTCCGCGGAGGGTCTGGGCGATGGTGCTGAACTGGAGCCCCATGTCCGCCAGCCGGGTGACGGCGCTCACGGCGTCGTTGGCGTGGACGGTGGCCAGCACCAGGTGGCCGGTCATGGCGGCCTGGGCGGCGGTGACGGCCGTCTCCTTGTCCCGGATCTCCCCCACCAGGATGACGTCCGGATCCTGACGCAGCATGGCACGGAGGGCGCCTGCGAAGGTCATCCCCTGCTTCGTCTCCACCTGCGTCTGCGTGATGCCCGGGAGCTCGTACTCGATGGGGTCCTCGACGGTCATGATGTTGACCTTGCCGTCGGCCATCTCCCGGAGGGCTCCATAGAGGGTCGTGGTCTTCCCGGAGCCGGTGGGCCCGGTGATGACCACCACCCCGTCCCGGTGGGTGAGGAGGGTCCGAAGCCGCTCCAGCTCCCAGGCCGGAAGGCCCAGGTCCTCCAGGGTGAAGGCCGAGGAGGAATCCAGGATCCGGATCACGCACTTCTCGGCGCCACCGGCAGGGATGGTGGAGACGCGGAGGTCGTA
>CAKZOQ010000250.1 GCA_937136445.1 uncultured Gemmatimonadota bacterium | reverse complement strand
CCGCCGCACTCGCATCCACGCCCCGTAGGAGGGCCGGGTGGAAAGGCATTCTCGCGGCGCCGCGACCACGTTCGTCCCGACGCCACGCCTACTACCCCGGAGGCCCGGTGAGCGGTTCCGCCGCCGATCCCATCCTTACCCTCGAGCCCTTCATCGAAGCCGTCCGGGAGGGCGTGGAGCACGCCGGATGGGAGCTCTCCGGATTGCAGAAGACCACCAGCCACCAGTTCGAGGGTCGATGGGAGGGCGACTCCACCCGGAGCGCCTACCTCTTCTTCCACCATCCCACGGCGGATCTGCCGGCGAGTGTGGACGTCTACCTGGACGAAACCAGCCGGGGTCTCCGCGGAAACCTCGCCCTCGTGGTCGATCTCCGGAGGCTCTCCCAGCTCGGCGACGTCGAGGCCCAGCTCCAGCGGCTCAGCCGTCTGGCGGACGAGGGGCTGCCCTCCGGCTACCGGACGCCGCTGACGCTACGGTTCCGTCTGCGAGACGGCGGGCGACCTGCCTCGGAGGCGGAGACCGAGGTCCGCTTCAAGCTGAAGGTCCCGGGGGAGGCGCTGGATGCCGGTCCTTCGGCGGTCTCGGCGCTGGCGTCGGGCGTTGTGAAGTCCTTCGAGGTGCTCCTCCAGCAGGCGGAGCTCCGGGACGAGATGGCCCGGGATTGACCCCGCACGCGGCGCCAGTCAGGGATCTCCCGGTGCCGCGTCGCCCACGCTGGTTGCACCGTCGCCTCCGCCGGACAGATTGGGACACCCGAGACCCTGGCCTCCCCTCCCGAATCCGAGGACCCCCATGAGCAGTGACGCCGGCTCCTTCGACGACCTTCTCCACGAAGACCGTCGCTTTCCGCCGCCCGCCGAATTCGTCGCCCAGGCGGCCGTGGACGCCGAGGATCTCCACCGCCGGGCCTCGGAGGATCGGGAGGCCTACTGGGCGAGCTGGGCCGAGGAGCTGGACTGGTTCGAGCCCTGGGAGACGGTTCTGGAGTGGGATCCACCGTTCGCGCAGTGGTTCGTGGGCGGGAAGCTCAACGTCGCGCACAACTGCCTGGATCGGCACCTCCGCGGAAGCCGCCGGGACAAGACGGCCATCCTTTGGGAAGGGGAGCCGGGCGACACTCGGTCCTTCACCTACTCGGAGCTCCACAAGGAGGTCTCGGCCTTCGCCAACGCCCTCCGGGGGCTCGGGGTGGGGAAGGGCGACCGGGTGACCATCTACCTCCCCATGATTCCCGAGGCGGCCGTAGCGATGCTCGCCTGCGCCCGCATCGGCGCCATCCACTCCGTGGTCTTCGGTGGATTCAGCCCGGAGTCGTTGGCGGACCGGAACAACGATGCCGAAGCCAAGGTGCTGATCACCGCCGACGGCGGGTGGCGTCGGGGCAAGGTGGTGCCCCTCAAGGCCAACGCCGACAAGGCGATGGAGCGATCCCCGACGGTGGAGTCGGTGGTGGTGGTCCGTCGGGGTGGAGAGCTCTCCCAGCAGGTGGATGCCCGGATGAAGTCGGGGCGGGACCTCTGGTACCACCACCTGGTGGAGGAGGCCCGACCCGAGTGTCCGGCGGAGGTCATGGACGCCGAGGACATCCTCTACATCCTCTACACCTCCGGGACGACGGGGAAGCCGAAGGGTGTGGTCCACACCACCGGCGGCTACCTGACCCAGGCCTACGCCACCACCAGGGCCGTCTTCGACCTCCAGGAGGACGACGTCTACTGGTGCACGGCCGACGTGGGATGGGTGACGGGACACAGCTACATCGTCTACGGACCGCTGGCCAACGGGGCCACCGTCCTCATGTACGAGGGAGCACCGGACCACCCGGACCGCGGGCGGTTCTGGGAGCTGTGCCAGAACTACGGCGTCAGCATCTTCTACACCGCCCCTACGGCCATCCGGGCCTTCATGCGCTGGGGGGACCAGTGGCCGGAGCGCTACGACCTCTCCTCCCTGCGGCTCCTGGGGACGGTGGGCGAGCCCATCAACCCGGAGGCATGGATGTGGTACCGAGAGGTCGTCGGCGGGGAGCGCTGCCCCATCGTGGACACGTGGTGGCAGACCGAGACGGGGGCCATGATGATCACGCCCCTCCCGGGACACACGGAGACCAAGCCGGGAAGCGCCACCCGGCCCTTCCCGGGGATCGACGCCACCATCCTGGACGAGGACGGCGACGAGACCTCCTCCGGGTATCTGGCGGTGACCTCCCCCTGGCCCTCGATGCTCCGCACCGTGTGGGGCGACGAGGAGCGGTTCCGGGCCACCTACTGGTCCAAGTGGGACGACGTCTACTTCCCCGGGGACGGCGCCAAGCGGGACGAGGACGACTACCTGTGGATCCTGGGTCGGGTGGACGACGTCCTGAACGTCGCCGGCCACCGCATCGGGACCATGGAGGTAGAGAGCGCGCTGGTGGAGCACCCCGCCACGGCCGAGGCCGCCGTGGTGGGCAAGAAGCACGACATCAAGGGCGAGGCCATCGCCGCCTTCGTCACCCTGAAGGAAGGGCGACAGGGCACCGACGACCTCATGCAGGAGCTCCGTGACTTCGTGGGCTCCAAGATCGGGAGCATCGCCAAGCCGGAGATGGTGGTCTTCACCGCCGACCTCCCGAAGACCCGGTCGGGCAAGATCATGCGCCGGCTCCTGAAGGACATCGCCGAGGGGCGCACGGTGGGAGACACCACCACCCTCGCGGACCCGGCGGTGGTGCAGCGGCTGCAGGCCCAGCACGAGGAGAAGGGCTAGCCAGCGCCACACCCCGGCGGGGGACGAAGGGCCTCTCCAGGTCCCCGCCTGGGGTCAGTCCCCGGCCGGCGGGTCCGCCAGGGGGTCCGGCGAGGGCGGTCGCTTGGCCGCCCGCTCGTCGGGGTCTTTCTCCTTCGTCTTTCGGGCGGGAGAACCGACGTAGATCCAGTGGGGTTCGGTGTCCCGGGTGAGGATGGAGCACGCCCCGACCATGGAGTCGTCGGCGACGTGGGTCCCTGCCAGGATGGTGGCGTGGTAGGTGATGCGGACCCCGTCCCCGATGACCGTGCGGGGCATGTACACGATGCGCCCGTCCACGATGTCGTGGGTGTGGGAGTAGACGTTGGCGTAGTCCGAGACCGAGGAGCCGTCGCCGATCTCGATGCCGCCCCGGTCGTCCAGGAGGACGTGGCGGTGGACCACCACGTTGTCTCCCACCTCCAGGTTGTAGCCGAAGGAGAACTTCACCTGGTGGAAGGCCTTGAAGTTGGTCCCGCAGCGCTTGAAGATCCGCCGCGCCAGGATGCGTCGGAAGCGCACGCCGAGCTCCACGTTCTCACCGAGGGAGCTTCGGTCGAAGCCCTCCCAGAGCCAGAGGAGCGGCTTCACCCGGGCGTACTTCTCGGTGTCGATCTCCCGGTAGTATTCCGGTTCCAGGGTGACGTTGCGGGGGTCGGTCTGTGCCAGGAGCATCCGCTCCGTCCGTGTCCACTCGTCGGGGCCCCGGCGGGCCAGCTCCGGATGGAGGAGCTCGGTGAGCACCCGGCGACAGAGTTCGTTCCGATCGCAGTCCGGCTGGTCCAGCTCCGCGTCCAGACGACCCAGCCACTCGTCGTAGAGCGACTCGGTGGCCTTGGGAAGAGGCACCTCGCGTAGGGGCAGGAAAGACATGGTCGGGGCTGAGGCACGGCGAAGGGAATCTCGACACCTGGAGAATACGTCCGGAGGATAGGGGTTTCCCACCCCAGGTCAACGAGGTTCGGGGGCCTGGGACGCACCCACACGGCTCGCTACACTACCCGCACCCGATCCACCGAACAGGACCCGCCCATGCACGACGCCCTTCGCGACCGCCTCCTCCGCCGCATCGAGAGCCTTCCGGACGATCAGGTCTACCAGGTCCTCGACTTCATCGAGTTCCTGGAAGCCAAGTACTCGGACGCGCCGGCCGTGGAGGCCACCGGGCTGCAGCGCTTCGCCGAGAGCCTGGAGGACAAGCTCCGGAAAAAGGCGGTGAGCCCTGCCACCATCCGGGAGGCCTTCCAGCTGATCTCGGCGGCGGATCGGGTCCTGGGGGGCGTCTCGTCGGCGGGGAAGCAGATCCTCGCGGATCTGAACAGCGCGACGGCGCCTCCGCCGGGCTCCTCTTCGGAGACGGGCACGACCTCCGGCGAATCCGCCGGGAAGGGGGACCCGCCAGGCGAATCGGGGGGCTCGCCCGGACGACGTTGACCATCCCCGGGGCTCCGCCTACACTCCCACATGGAACCCCGCTTGCGCGCCATCCGCGCCCCGCGCCCGCATCCGACCCGTCCCCGTACCGGGGGCCGGCGGAGCGGGCGCGTCGGACATCTTCTCGATCCCGACGCCCGCCCCGCCCCATGAGTGACGGCCCCTCCCGCCGCGACGCCATCGTCAACGAAGCCCTCACCTTCGACGACGTCCTCCTCATCCCCGCCCACTCCCGGGTCCACCCGAAGGACACGGACCTGTCCTCGCGCATCACCCGGGACATCACCGTGCAGATCCCCCTGGTCTCGGCGGCGATGGACACGGTCACCGAGTCCCGCATGGCCATCCAGATGGCGCGGGAGGGAGGGATCGGCATCATCCACAAGAACCTGACGCCCCAGCGCCAGGCGGAGGAGGTGGACCGGGTCAAGCGCTCCGAGAGCGGGATGATCCTGAACCCCATCACCCTCACCGCCGACTCGACGCTCCAGGACGCCCACCGCCTCATGGCGCAGTTCAGCATCTCGGGCGTGCCCATCGTGGAGGAGGGAAAGCGGCTGGTGGGCATCGTCACCAACCGGGACCTCCAGTTCGAGACGGAGCTGGACCAGCCCATCCGCTCCGTGATGACCTCCGAGGA
>CAKZOQ010000249.1 GCA_937136445.1 uncultured Gemmatimonadota bacterium | reverse complement strand
AGGCCATGTCCTCGGCGTCGTGCTGCCAGGCCTGGGCCTGGAGGAGCCGCTCCCGATCCTCGGGGCTCCCGGGAAGGACCTGTAGTACGAGGTCCCCCATCTCGTCGCTGGAGTTGGAGCCGAAGACCACGCGCCGGGGTGGGTCGTTGGGGTTGTCCGGATTGGCAGCCGAATTGTCGTAGGAGAACTCCTTGAGGATCACCGTCCCCGCCGGCAGCCGCACCGGCTCCACCAGCCGGTATTCGTCCTGCCAGTCGAAGTCCCAGTCCGGGATGTGCAGCAGCTCGACCTCCCGCCCGTCGGGCCTGGTGGCCGTCACCGTCATCTCCTTCCCCAGGTAGTGGGCGTGGGGATAGACGCTCAGGACCTCCACCGGGACCGGGAGGGTGAAGCTGTTGGAGACCCGGTAGTCGGACGCCCCTGGAGGGATGTCGATCTCCATGGAGCTGATGATGAGGACGGCAGGGTACTCGGTGGGGGGGGCGTCGGCGAAGTAGAAGCCCACCTGGCCCTGGATCCACTCCTCCTCACCCGTGAGGCGGAGGTGGAGCTGGGCTACCAGGTCGGTGCCGGCATCCACCCGCCACGGCATCCCCTCCTGGGGAGGCAGGAGCCGCTTCCCCGGCGTCCACCCCACGAAGTGGCCCGGCGGGTTGGAGGCGTTGGTTCGGACGTCCATCCCGTCGAATCCGGGGACCTCGTCCTCCTGGTCCGCCACCTCCGAGGAGGTGGTGTAGTCCACCATCATGCGGGCGTGGTGCACCACCCGGGCGTTGCCGGGTTGGAGGTCCACCGCTCGCACCCACCGCTCGCCCTGCACCGGGATGGGCACCACCAGATTGCGGTAGATGTCGGTGCCCTCCGCCGGCGCCACGAACTCCGGAAGCTCCACCACCAGGTCCGGCGGACCCAGCGCCCAGTCCGAGCCCGTCTCCGGGGGCGGCGGAGCGGCGGACAGCTCTCCCGCGGGAGCGCCGGCGTCCAGCCAGTCGAGGAGGAGCCGACGCTCGGCGTCGGGAAGCACCCGGGACCCGACGTACATCGTCCCGTCGGAGTCGGGGAGCCAGGGCGGCATGTGACCCGATCGCAGGGCCCGCTCGATGCGGGGGGCTCGGGACGAGGCCTCCTCCCAGGTGAGGAGGCTGAAGGGACCCGAGCCTCCGGGGTAGTGGCATCCGGCGCAGCGTTCGTACACCACCGGCGCCACCTCCGGCCAGGTGGGGTCCGTCAGGATCGTGGCGCCGTGCAGCGCCGCCGGAGTCGGTGGAGGCGACGGCACCAGCGCGACACCCAACGCCAACGCCGCCAGGGCACCCGCCGCCCCGAGGGCGCCGGACCCACCTCTCCTGCCGTCGCCGGCCCGCCTGCTCACCCGTGGCCTCCACTCGTATGGGTACGTGTTGGTCTTCGGTCCACCCGTGAGAATAAAGCGGGCCGCCGGCGGCGTTCCAGCCGCCCTTCCTGCGGGTCACCCGTGGACGAGCGCTGGCGGAAGGCCCCCTGAATGTGCAACATTCCATACTACTCACTCGTTGTCTCTTCAGAGGCGACGCGAGCCGAAGCCCGGAGTCAGGGCCAGGAAGAACCCCAGGAGGAGACGATTCCCGCCGCATGACCGCTACCGTACGCAGGCTGTTCCTCGTCGTGGCCACCTTCGGCCTGGCGGGCTGCTACACCTTCCAACCCGTCTCCTACGACCAGGTCTCGCCCGGTGCTACCGTGCGGGCCAGGGTCACCGGAGAATTTTCCGATTCCGTCGCCGAGATCCTCCGGTCCGACTCCCGAGTGGTGGAGGGGACCGTCGTGGACAAGCCTGGCGGCGACCGGATGATGATGGAGGTGACGGTCCAGAACGAGCTCCGGGGCATCGAGTTCCAGAGCCTTCGCCAGCGCGTGTCCCTGCCTCGCTCCGCCTTCGTGGAGCTGGAGTTGAAGGAGCTGGATCGAGGTCGCACCGTGGGTGTGGCCGCGCTGGCCGCCGGCGCCGTCGCCGCCTTCGTCGTCCAACAGCTCTCCAAGAACTCCGGAGGCGGCGCGCTTCCAGGCGGGGGCGGGCCCACGGAGAGCCGGATCTGGAAGCCCGTCTTCCGGATCCCCCTCCCGTGAGTCGCCGGCCTTTGCGATCCGGTCATGTCGGGTCTAGGTTCCCGCATGTGGAAGCGACGAGCGTCCGCGGCAGGCCGGGCCAACCGGCGGCGGACCCGTGCATCGGGACGAGGATGACGACGACGAGGATGGCATGAGCTCCCGCACCCGCAACATCCTGTCCCCTTTCCTGGGGATCCTCCTCGTCGGAGGCCTTGGCGCCTGTGCCGACTCCGTGGTGGAGGTGGGGAGCGACCTCGAGCTCGACATGACGGGTCCCTCCTCCATCGCCCTCTCCGACAGCCTCA
>CAKZOQ010000248.1 GCA_937136445.1 uncultured Gemmatimonadota bacterium | reverse complement strand
ATAGAGCGCATGCCTCCGGAGCATGAGGTCGCAGGTTCGAATCCTGCCGGGCGCATCTCAGGAGTTCCGAATCGACCCCCCTTCGTCCCACGGGATGGAGGGGGGTTCCGTCGTTCGGGGGTCCCCCTGGGGTGAACCGTGGCTTCGGCACGCACGCACCAGGGGGAGATCATCCTTTCAAGGTTGCTTGACATTCAGGCATCGGACCCCGCACGTTGCCCCTGATCGGTCAGCGAGGTCGGTTCGGTCGACATGGGACCTTTGTGCCCCTGTCGTGCGCGAGCCGCGTCGAGGCCGATCGTCGTGTGGCCGGATGGTCACCGACTATTTCGTTCGTCCTCCCCTCCAAAGGAGGTCCTATGGACCCCCGTTCGTTCGTTCGTACGGTGGCAAAGCAACGAGGGATGCTCTCCCTCATGCTCGCGTTGGGGGCAGCGTTCATGCTCCCCGGCGCAGTTCAAGCCCAGGGCACGATCACCGGGACCGTGACCGAGCAGGGCAGCCTGCGTCCCCTGGACGCGGTGCAGGTATTCATCCCCGGAACCAGCATCGGTACCCTCACCAACTCCTCCGGCCGCTTCCTTCTGGTGAACGTGCCGGCGGGGCAGCAGGAGATCCATGCCGAGCGCGTGGGCTACGGTGCCGGGACCGAGACGGTCACCGTCGCCGACGGTGAGACCGTCACCCTCGACTTCACCCTCGGCACCAGCGCCATCCAGCTCGACCAGATCGTGGTCACCGGAGCCGGACAGGCCACCCAGGTGAAGCGCCTGGGCAACACCGTCGCCACGGTGAACGTCGAGTCCCTTCAGGATGCTCCGATCAACAACTTCTCGGAGATGCTACAGGGTCGTGAGGCTGGCGTGACGCTCTCCGCCACCGGCGGAATGGCGGGTGAGGCGTCCCAGATTCGCATCCGCGGCACCTCGTCGCTGACCCAGAACAACAACCCCATCATCTATGTGGACGGGATCCGCATCGACAACTCCGTCACCGAGGGTGACGCGGGTGGTGCGTCCCGACTGGACGACATCAACCCCGACGCCATCGAGCGCGTCGAGATCCTGAAGGGCGCCGCCGCCGCCACGCTGTACGGCACGGAGGCCTCCAACGGTGTGATCCAGATCTTCACCAAGCAGGGTCGCTCCGGTGATGCCCAGTGGGAGTTCTCCGCCGAGGGCGGTCTCTCCCAGATGGACATGTCCCGCTACGAGCCGCATGCCGGTGTGGTGTGCAGCAGCCGCGGGCAGGGCGTCGGGGACCTGAACGGCGACGGTACGGCCGACGGCTGCAGCCAGGTCCACGCCCAGCAGCTCGCCAACTACTGGGGCCTCGGTTCCATCGGCCTCTACGAGCCCTTCGAGGTGCCCCTGCTGGACGGGCTCTTCGAGACGGGCGTTCACCAGTCCTACAGCCTCTCCGTTCGGGGTGGCACCGAGACGGTGAACTACTTCGTGTCCGGTCGCTACGCCCACGAGGACGGCGCCTTCGGCGGCGGCCAGTGGGGCCCGGCCTCGGACATCGACGAGCAGAAGCAGGCGACGGCCAACATCACGTTCTTCCCTGTGGAAGACGTCCGGCTCCGCTTCAACTCCATGTATACGGAGCGGTACCACGAGGTCCCGACCAACGGGAACAACACCACGGGTACCTTCTCCATGGCCATCATGTCGAAGCCCGAGCTGGCCAGTGAGTCGAACCCCACGGGGACCGGCGCCTTCGCCACGATCCGTGAGATGTTCCAGATCGAGCAGTTCGAGGAGACGCAGCGGTTCGCGGGCAGCATGAACGCCCAGTACTCGCCGCTGCAGAACTTCACGGTCGACGGGACCTTCGGCGTGGACATCGTCAACGCCCAGGAGGTCGACTTCAAGCGCTTCCGCTGGGCGGTGGACGACTTCTCCACCTACGAGCCCCAGGGCGACCGCACGTACCAGGATCACAACCGGCGCGAGATCACCCTGGACGTGAAGGCCAACTGGGCCTACGACCTTTCCCCCGACATCACCTCCAACCTCATCATCGGTGGTCAGCTCCTGCAGAGCTCCTACCACCGGAACGACACGTACGGGCTGGACTTCCCGGCACCGGGCCTCGAGGTCACGGGCGCCGCGGCGGACCAGACCACGGATGAGGAGATCGTCAACGAGGTGAACGCCGGCTTCTACGCGCAGGAGCAGATCGGCTTCAACAACGTGCTATTCGCCACCGTGGGAGCGCGCTTCGACCAGCACAGCGCCTTCGGTGAGACGGCGGGATCGCAGCTCTACCCCAAGGCCAGCCTCTCCTTCGTGCCCAGCGACCTCGCGTCGTGGGACGAGGTCGGGCCCATCAGCTCGCTTCGTGTGCGGGCGGCCATCGGGCAGTCCGGGCTCCAGCCCGGCGCCTTCGACCAGTTCACGACCTTCGCGCCGCAGGCGTCGGAGGACGGTCCTGGTGTGCAGCCGGAGAACCTCGGGAACGCGGATCTCCGTCCGGAGGTCTCCACCGAGTGGGAGGTCGGAGCGGACTTCGGTCTGTTCAACGACCGCGTGTCCCTGGACATTACGTACTGGGATCGCACGGTCAGCGACGTGCTCGTCCCCCGTCAGTTCCCGCCCTCCGGCGGGTTCACGACGCCTCAGCTCTTCAACCTCGGCGAGATGCGGGGTACGGGCTTCGAGATGGGGCTGAACGGCGCGGTCCTCACGACGCCGAACTTCTCCTTCGACGCCTTCGTGAACGCGGCCTACCTCTCCGAGGAGGTCACGGACATGGGTGGCGCGCCGGCCATCAAGGTCGGGTACTACCGCTACCGCACCTGGATCGCCGAGGGCTACGCCCCGGGGTCCTTCTTCACCAAGATGGTGGCGGACATCCCGATTCCCTTCGATCAGAACGGGGACGGGAACCCGGACAGCGAGGCGGAGATCCTGGCCTTCCTGGCCGATCCCACCACGCCCGACGACCTCACCATGGTCGCGGCCGCGTCCACGGACGGGCCGGGTGGTGAGTACTACCGCGGCAAGCCGACGCCGGACTGGAGCGGTTCGTTCGGTGGAACGTTCTCCCTCTTCGGGAACTTCCGCGTGAACAGCCAGTTCGACTACGCCTTCGGCAACTTCCACCGCCAGAACCTGAGCGGTGGGTTCCGTCAGACGCATTCGCTCCTCGGGCAGAACACGCCCGAGTCGGCGCGGATCGTCGCGGTCCTGGCCGATCCGGCCAGCACGGCGCAGGAGCGCCTCGCGGCCGCCCAGGATTGGACGGACGTGGTCTCGCTCTCGCCGTGGTCCGGCATGAACAACATCGAAGAGGCCGACTACATCCGGTTCCGCGAGCTCAGCCTGAGCTACTCCGTGCCCGGCGACATGCTGGAAGGCATCGGCGTGGACCGGATGACGGTCACCGCAGCCGCTCGTAACCTGAAGCTCTGGACCAAGTACGGTGGCATCGACCCGGACAACAACGTGACGTCCGGTGTGTCCGATGACCCGACCCAGAACTTCGTCTACGGCATCGACGGCTGGCGTCCGGGAGTGCCCCGGCGCTTCACCTTCGGCGTTCGCTTCGGCTTCTGATGAAGAGAGGACAATCCATGCAACGCGAATACAACGATTCCCGCAGCTGTTCGCGGCGCGGGCGGTGGGGTGTGGCCCTGGTGGCCGCGCTCGCACTGACAACCACAGGTTGTGACTCGCTGCTCGACGTTGAGAACCCCAACAACGTCATCCAGTCCGACCTCGAAGACGCATCGTCGGTGAACGCGCTGGTGAACGGGGCCCTGGCCCTGGCCGCCGATGCGATCGGAGACCTGAACGTTTCCACGACGGCGCTGTCCGATGAGGTCTACCACACCGGCTCCCAGAACTGGGCGGCCGAGCTGGTCGGGGGGAGCATCACCAACCCCGAGGGCCGGAGCAACGAGGTCTTCAACGAGCTCGCCGAAGCACGGTGGATGGCCGACGAGGCCATCGGCACCGCCGAGGAGTTCGCGGCGGAGCTCACCGTGCCGTCGGATCTGGCGCGGGCGAACCTCATCTCGGGCATGGTCTACATGACCATCGCGGACAACATGGAGGACTTCACGTTCTCCAACCGCACCGAGGTGGC
>CAKZOQ010000247.1 GCA_937136445.1 uncultured Gemmatimonadota bacterium | reverse complement strand
GGAACGAAGGTGGTCGGCGGGTACGGGACCGGGCAAGCGGAGACAGCGCCCTGTAGACCGCCGACCCAGCCCTCGCCCGCCACCCGCCCCCTTCGTACCGTTGGGGCCATGAGCTCCCTCGCCGTCCTCATCCCGGCCCTCGACGAGTCCGCCACGGTGGCCGACGTCCTCCAGGAATACCACGCGGCCCTGCCGGAGGCGGAGTTGGTGGTGGTGGACAACGGGTCCACCGACGGCACCCCGGAGTTGGCCCGCGCCACCCTGGAGGAGCTGGGCTGCCGCGGTCGGGTCCTCTCCGAGCCTCGTCGGGGCAAGGGGATCGCGGTGCGCACGGCCCTCCGCCGGGTGGACGCCGACACCTACCTGCTGGTGGACGCCGACTCCACCTACCCGGCCACCGAGGTGGGCCCGCTCCTGGCGGCGGTCCGGGAGGAGGGAGCGGACATGGCTGTGGGCGACCGACACTCGTCCGGCGCCTACGCCCGGGAGAACCGCCGTCCGCTGCACGACGTAGGGAACTCCCTGGTGGCCCGGCTCATCAACGGGCTCTACCGGAGCTCCCTCCAGGACGTGATGAGCGGGCTGCGGGTCTTCAACCGGACGGTGGCCCGCTCCGTCCCCCTGCTCCACGACGGCTTCGAGATCGAGACGGAGATGACGGTCTACTGCCTGGACCGGCGCCTGCGGATCGTCGAAGTGCCCATCGACTACCGGGACCGCCCCGCCGGGAGCCACTCCAAGCTGCGGACCACCCGGGACGGCGTCCGCATCCTCCGCCTCATCATCCTCCTCTTCAAGGACTACCGGCCGCTGGCCTTCTTCGGGACCATCGGCCTGGTGGCCGTCGTCCTGGGGGTCATGGCCGGGATCCCGCCGATCCTGGACTACGTGCGGTTCCAGTACGTCTACCGGGTGCCCCTGGCGGTCCTGGCCGTGGGGCTCGTCCTCACCGGGCTGGTGGCCGGGACCACCGGCCTCATCCTGGACACGGTGGTGAACCTGGACCGGCAGAACTTCGAACGGCAGACGCGGCGACCGGGCTGACCGGCCGAAGGCGTCGGGGAGCTACTCCTCCCGGAGGTGGTGGTCGAAGAAGGCGATGGTCCGCTCCTGGGCGAGCATGGCCGCCTCCTCGTCGTACCGGGGCGTGGTGTCGTTGTGGAAGCCGTGGTTCACCCCGTCGTAGACGTGGGTCGAGAACTCCTTCCCGTGCTCCTCCAGCGCCTCCCAGTACTCGGGATAGCCGGCATTCACCCGGTCGTCCAGGCCGGCGAGCTGGATCATGAGGGGAGCCTGGATGGAGGGCACGTCGGCCAGGTCCGGGGCGGAGCCGTAGAAGGGCACGCCGGCTCCCAGGTCGGGACGGCGCACGGCGAGTTCGTTCACCACCCCACCGCCGTAGCAGAAGCCCACCGCGCCGATGCGTCCGGTGCTGCGGTCGTGGTCCCGGAGGAAGCCGAAGGCCGCCAGCCAGTCCTCCATCATGACGTCGCGGTCGAGCTGACGCTGCATCTCCCTGCCCTCGTCGTCGTTCCCGGGATAACCGCCGAGGGGGGTCAGGGCATCCGGCCCCAGCGCCACGAAGTCGGCGGCGGCGAAGCGCCGGACCACGTCCTGGATGTAGGGGTTGAGCCCCCGGTTCTCGTGGATGACCAGCACGGCGGGGAGGGGATCGGTGGCTCCGTCGGGCCAGGCCATGTAGCCCCGCATGGTGCCGGAGCCGTTCGAGGAGGGGTACTCCACCCACTCGGTGCCGATGCGGGCGTCGTCCTCCGGCACCTGCTGGGCCCACGCGTAGTCCGGTCGCAGCGCCTCGAGGACCGAGAGGGCCGCAGCCCCGCCGCCCATGACCCGGGCGGCACCCTCCAGGAAGTCCCTCCGGTCGATGTGTCCGTGGACGTAGCCGTCGAACAGCTTGAGGACCTCCTGGGGGAATTCGCTTGCCTTCCTTCGCTCGGGCACGGTGGGCTCCTGCAAGAGGGCGGTGTCGGAGCTGTACGATGCGCGGCCAAACCGTTCCGGCACAAGGAGGCCCTCCGCGGTGTCCGTGTCGGTGTCAGCGGGCCGGCGGGGCCTCCCCTGGCGGAAGCGCCTCGAAGACCGCTTCGGACGGGGTCTCGAGGGCCAGTCGGAAGCGCGGGTCGTCGAGGAGGAAGAGGGAGAGCCGGGGGTTCCTCCGGGGCTCCACCAGGATCCAGCGGGCCCCGAAGTCCTCCCGGACGACGGTCCAGGTGTCCAGGACCTGATCCGGCTCGCAGTCCGGGAACGGGCAGGTCACCGCGGTGGCGACGTCGGTGGAGAGGTGGTGGAAGGCCCAGTAGCGGTCCCGGTCGTAGGCGTATTGGAAGATGGGGTCCATCCCCCCGGGGTAGTGGTTCGTGCGGTTCCGGGCGAAGAGGGGCCCGAAGGTGTCCCAGTGGGTGGTGAACACCACCTCGCCGGGCTCGGAGGAGCGCTCCAGGAAGTCCGCCACCTCCGCCAGGTAGTCCGGCGGATGCGCCACGAACCGGACGTTCAGTTGGTTGCGCCAGAGGGACCACCCGAAGAGAAGCGTGAAGGCCGCCAGCAGCCCCCGGCCCGCGGCGCGGCGGCGGGGGGGCGGGGTGAGGTGGGTCAGGACCAGCGCCACCCCGGGGATGGCGAAGGCGGCCCAGTGCACCAGGGAGCGGCGGGCCACAGCCACGGTCAGGAAGAGGAAGCCCGCCGCCAGGAGGGTCGAGGCGGCCAGGAGCTCCCGATCCTGCCGGGGTACGGCCCGGATTGTTTTCGGCTCGTCGGCGGCGGTCACGCCCAGGTAGGCCAGCCCCCCGATCCACGCCGCCAGGAGGGGCCAGGCCGTGCGCCAGAGCTCGCCCATGGACAGGGGTGCCAGGTCCACGGCGAAGGTGAGGGGGGTGGAGCCCGTCTTCTCCAGGAGGAGCTCCGCGATCTGGATCCAGGCCAGCTCGGCGGCGGCCACGGGATGCGGCCGCAGGAGCCAGCCCGCCACCGTCCCGGCCAGCACCAGGCCCACCAGCGGGGCGAGCTCTCGCAGCCTCGGGCCTGCGCCGCCCTCGGCCTCCGGCGCCATGGTGCGTCCCAGCAGCCACGCCGAGCTCGCCCAGAGAACGGCGATCCCCGGTCCCAGCCAGAACATGCTCAGGTGGATCCAGGTGATGGCGGTGGCGAAGGCCAGCGCCCAGCCCCGCTCCCGCCGGGTCAGGGCGGAGAGGAGGAGGAGGGCCAGCGGGAGGGAGAGCACCTCGGGCCGCACCGCCAGGTAGCGGTACAGGACGTTGGGCA
>CAKZOQ010000246.1 GCA_937136445.1 uncultured Gemmatimonadota bacterium | reverse complement strand
CGTCCCGGAAGCACCGGGCGACCTGGAAGTAGCGGTCGAAGCCCGCCACCATGAGCACCTGCTTGTAGATCTGCGGGCTCTGGGGAAGGGCGAAGAACTCTCCCTGGTGGTTCCGGCTGGGGACCAGGAAGTCCCGGGCCCCTTCGGGAGTCGGCTTGGTGAGGATGGGCGTCTCCACCTCCACGAAGCCCAGCTCGTCCAGGTAGTTCCGCACCTCCAAGACCAGCCGGTGCCGCAGCTCCAGCGCGTGCTGGAGCTCATGGCGCCGCAGGTCCAGGACCCGGTGCCGGAGGCGACGCTCCTCGGACGGCAACTCCTCGTCCGGCCCGCGATAGACGGGGATGGCCGGCGTCCGTGCCTCGGCGAGGCGTTCCACCCGGGTCGCCCGGAGCTCCACCTCGCCGGTGGGCATCTCCGGGTTGGGCTCGGGCCGGACCACCACGGTCCCCTGCACCGCCACGACGTCCTCGGCACCCAGCTCGGCGACCCGTTCCAGGCTCTCGGCCTCGGTGAAGTCCGGCCCGAAGGAGACCTGCAGGAGCCCACTCCGGTCCCGAAGGTCGACAAAATACAGCCCGCCCAGGTCCCGGCGGCGATGGACCCAACCCGTGAGGCGCAGCTCGGTCCCTTCGTCGGTGGCGCGGAGGCCTCCGACCATGCGGTCGCGGAGGTGCGTACGTTCGTGGTCCTGCTGGGTCATGCCTGGGGTGCTCCCTGTGGATGGCGGACGTCCCGGTGCCCCAAAAACAAAAGGACCGCCGCCCAGGTGGGAGCGGGCCTCGAGCAGATACGGTCGAGCTGGAGAGGGCTCAGGTGGCGTCACCTTCAGTGGCTTCCGGGTGGCGGCTAACTTAAAGCTGCCGATACCCCGATTCAAGCAAGCTGCGGCGCCCGCCCGCCGCCTGCTGCACCCCCCTGAACCCATGTCCACCGACCCTCGTCCGGACCTTCTCTCCCTGGTTCCCCAGGAGCTCCGCACCGTGGTGGGCGACCACTTCCGGGAGCGGGGGCAGCCTTCCTACCGCGCGGACCAGGTGGAGCACTGGATCTACGGGGAGCTCGCCACCGACTTCGCCGACATGACCAGCCTCCCCTCCGACGAGCGAGAGGCGCTGGCCGAAGCCTTCCGGCTGGCCACCCTGGACATCGATCGGGTCTCGGTGAGCGAGGACGGCACGGTGAAGCATCTGTGGCGCCTGGACGGGGGTCAGCTCGTGGAGTCGGTGCTCATCCCCACCGACACGCGGTTGACCCTCTGCCTCTCCTCCCAGGCGGGCTGCGCCATGGGGTGCACCTTCTGCGCCACAGGCTGGGGCGGATTCGACCGTCAGCTCACACCGGGGGAGATCGTGGCCCAGTATCGGGGCTCTCGGCAGTGGGCGGAGGCCAACGAGTACGGGCCCATCACCAACATCGTCTACATGGGGATGGGGGAGCCGTTGGCCAACCGGGCGGCCGTCCACCCCTCCCTCACCATCCTGAATCAGGGCTACGAGGTGGGGGCCCGACGCATCACGGTCTCCACCGTGGGGGTGGTGCCGGGGATCCAGGAGTTGGCCATCCGCCCGGAGCAGTTCCGCCTCGCCCTCTCCCTCCATGCCCCGGAGAGCGAGCTCCGTGCGGAGCTGATCCCCCTGGAGAAGCGCTGGCCGCTGCCGGACGTCATGGACGCCCTGCGGAGCTTCAACGAGGCCGGAGGCCGGCGCATCACCTTCGAGTACACCATGATCGACGGGGTGAATGACGACCCCGCCCTCGCAGGCGGCGTCGCCGACCTGGCCCGGGACGTCTGGGCCCATGTGAACCTCATCCCCTTCAACCCCATCCCCTACCAGGACTGGGGCCCCTCCCCCCCCCAGCGCATCCAGGAGTTCGCCCGAATCCTGGAGTCCCGAGGGGTGGCCGTGACGGTGCGGGAGACCCGAGGACAGGACATCGACGCCGCATG
>CAKZOQ010000245.1 GCA_937136445.1 uncultured Gemmatimonadota bacterium | reverse complement strand
CGCCGGTGCGGAAGTACCGACTCATGGAGCGGGCGCTGAAGACGCTGGACTTCGACGAGGAGGGGGGGGTGGCCTGGATGCAGGTCCCCACCGACGCCTACCGGGAGCTGGGGGCCATCCCCGACGACCTGGAAGGGCTGGTGGACATCCCCCGGGGGGTGGAGGGCGCCGAGGTGGGGCTCCTCTTCCGGTCCTCCAACTCCGGTGAGATCAAGGTGTCCTTCCGATCCAACGGCGACGTGGACGTCAATGCGCTGGCCCGCCGATTCGACGGCGGTGGCCATGTGAAGGCCTCGGGGTGCATGCTCCCTGGCCCCATGGAGCGGGCCATGGGGGAGGTCCTCGAGGCCACCCGGGACGCGGTACGGGACACGGCGGGGGCCCCGGAGGCGGAACCCGCATGAGCCGCGACCGTACCCTTGGACGACGGCGGGAAGGAGACGATCCGGGCGTACCGGAGGCGCTTCCGCAGACCCTCACCTTCCTTCGGGACGAGGTGGGCGTCGAACGCATCGATCGCCTCTGGATCTTTCCGCCGCTCCGCAATGGCCGGAAGGAGCGGGGACTGGTGGCGGCGAGCCTCTTCCTGGACGAAGGGGAGCGACGGCGGGTGCTCACGGTGAGCTACGTCGCCCACCGCTCCGGGCTGGAGCTCTCCGTGGAGCCGGCGCTGAGCGAGGAAGGCGATGCGCCCCCGGAGCTGCTGCCCCGGGTGATGGACGGGGTCGTGCGCCGCGCCGGCGAGAACCACTCCGACGCCCGTCCGGTCGCCATCGAGGGCGACCCCGACGCCTTCCAGTCGATCCTGGACGAATACCTGGTGGAGACCGAATCGTCGTGAGCCAAGCCAAAGCCAAGGCCGCCCTGCCCTTCATCAACCTCTTCGCCCGCTACCTCCGGGAGCAGGGCCTGCCGGTGACGCATCAACGCGAGGCCGTGGCGAAGGTCGTCTTCGGATCGGAGGAACACCTCTCGGTGGACGAGATCGAGGGGCGGCTCCGGGAGGAGGGCAACCGCATCGGCAAGGCCACCATCTACCGGACCCTGGACCTCCTGGTGAAGAGCCGGCTCGTGGAGGAGCACGACTTCGGCGAGGGCTTCAAGCGGTACGAGCACCGCCTTTCCCGTCAGCCCATCCACGAGCACCTCATCTGCGTGGAGTGCGGGAAGGTGCAGGAGTTCCGGAGCGACGAGGTGCAGGTGGTGGAAGACAGGGTGGAGGAGGAGCTGGGCTTCGTGCCGCAGCGCCACCGCCTGGAGATCTACGGGCTCTGCAAGGAGTGCCACGAGTCCGGGGTGTCCCTGGAAGACGGCGGGCTGAGCTGCCCC
Source organism: uncultured Gemmatimonadota bacterium (assembly GCA_937136445.1). Classification (GTDB taxonomy): domain Bacteria; phylum Gemmatimonadota; class Gemmatimonadetes; order Longimicrobiales; family Gaopeijiaceae; genus JAJCZZ01. The sequence goes on along the minus strand of CAKZOQ010000245.1, from coordinate 2,106 downwards.
ATCGAGACCGTGTAGCTACGGTGGACCTTTCGCGGATCCCCACCGAGCCGCCCACCCACAGCTTCCTGGGTCTCGAGGGTCCCGACGCAGCCTTCGAGACCGCTGGTGCCGTCCTCCTTCCCGTCCCATGGGAGGCCACCACCTCGTACGGCCAGGGCACCCGCCGCGGCCCGGCGGCGCTCCTGGACGCCTCCCGATACGTCGAGCTCTACGATCAGGAGCTGGACGCCGAGCCCGGTCTGGAGGTGGGGGTGCACACCCTCCCGGCCCTGGAGCTTCCTCGTTCCGGAGCCGCCGAGGCCATGCAGGCGCTGGAGGATCACTACGGCGCGGTGGCGGAGGCGGTGGGCGATCGATTCCTGGTCATGCTCGGTGGTGAGCACGCCATCTCGTCCCCCGCGATCCTGGCCCAGGCCCGACGGCACCCCGGTCTCTCGGTGCTCCAGATGGACGCCCACGCCGACCTCCGCCCCTCCTACCACGGCACGTCGTACTCTCATGCAAGCGCCATGGCCCGGGTGCTTCCGGAGGTGGCGTCGGTGGTGGGTGTGGGACTGCGCGGGGTGAGCGCCGAGGAGGTGGAGGTCCATCGAGCCCACGCCTCCTCCACCTTCGTCTGGGCCGACGAGATGCAGGAGGCCGACGCCTGGATGGACCGGGCGCTGGACGCCCTGGGCGACCCCGTCTACCTCACCTTCGACGTGGACTATTTCGACCCCTTCCTGATGCCCTCCACCGGGACGCCGGAGCCCGGGGGCGGCACCTGGTATCCCACCCTCCGCTTCCTCCGGCGGGTCTTTCAGGAGCGGCGGGTCGTGGCCGCCGACGTGGTGGAGCTCGCACCGGTGCCCGGGTTCCACGCCCCGGATTTCCTGGCCGCCAAGCTGGTCTACAAGCTCCTGGGCTACCATTCCCGTGCAGCCGGATGATCTGCCGGCCGGCCCGGCTCCCACCCACCGGGAGTTCGGGGCGGAGGACGAGCCCCGGGGGGTGAATTCCTATACCTGGGACGAGATGGAGCGGGCCACGGGCTCCGTCACCATCCGGGGCAATCGCCTGACCCTCCAGTTCGAGGGCTCCCTCACCTTCGAGAGCTGGGTGGAGGCCATCGAATCTGCCGAACGGTTCGTATACTTCGAGAACTACGTGGTCCGGAACGACGAGACGGGTCGTCGGTTCCGGGACGCCCTCGTGGCGAAGGCCCGGGAGGGGGTGCCCGTCTTCGTGGTCTACGACTGGCTCGGCTGTTGGGCCACGCCGGCTTCGTATTGGAAGCCCATGCGCCAGGCCGGGGTCGAGGTGCGGGCCTTCAACCGCCCGTCTCTCCGTGTGGGGGACCCCCTCGGCATCATCCAGCGCGACCATCGCAAGCTGGTGGTGGTGGATGGGGAGGTGGCCTTCATCGGCGGCTTCTGCGTGGGCAACGCGTGGGCGGGGACGGAGACCGAGGTGCCGTGGCGGGACACGGGGGTGGAGATCCGGGGGCCGGCGGCGCGGGCCGCGGCCCTCACCTTCGAGCGGCTCTGGGGGGAGATCGGCGAACCCTCCTTCCTGGCGGCGACGCTCCCGGAGCCCGATCGGGTGGGCGACACCCCGGTCTGGATCGTGGAAGGCGAACCAGGGCGGGCCCGCATCTACCGCACGCTGCATCTGGCGGCGGTGCGGGCCCGACAACGGCTCTGGATCACCGACGCCTACTTCGTGGCGCCCCGCTCCCTCTCCGAGGCGCTGGCAAGCGCGGCGGGCCACGGCGTGGACGTGCGGATCCTGGTGCCCGCCAACAACAACTGGCCCTGGGTGGGGAGCCTCTCCCGGGGCGGATACCGCTACCTCCTGGACGCCGGGGTGCGGATCTTCGAGTGGCAGGGGCCCATGATGCACGCCAAGACGGCGGTGGTGGATCGGCGCTGGTGCCGGATCGGCTCCAGCAACATGAACCTCTCCAGCCTCATGGGGAACTGGGAGATCGACGCCGTCGTCGCGGACGAGGGCCTGGCTTCGCAGTTGGAGGGGCTCTTTCTGGCGGATCTGGCCTCCTCGGTGGAGATCACCCTGCCGGGAACCCCACGACCCCTCCGGTATCTTCCCACCAAGGGGGAGCATCCC
>CAKZOQ010000244.1 GCA_937136445.1 uncultured Gemmatimonadota bacterium | reverse complement strand
CTCGCGCCAGCTGCGCCTGAGCCTCCCGGATGTCACGGAGAAGCTCCACCTCATCCACCAATGCCTCATACTCGGCGACGTCCAGGACGACAGCCGCACTCTTGCCGTGCTGGGTCAGGACGATGGGCCGCTTCGTTTCCCGTACCTGCTCCAGAAATCCAGCCGCATTGGCCCGGAAAGCCGACAACGGTTGGACGTCCTCACTGGGCTTGATCTTCGCCATATCACACCGCCTTTGATACCGTTACTTGTACGACATAAGATACATCTTGCGGAACTTGTCGGCAATTCCTGACCGCTGCTCCGACGAGGATCTACCTTCACCGGTCTGAGATCACGGCTCTACATAACTCCCTTTAGACCGACCTGGCCTCGGAGAAATCCCTCCCCATCACCACCATTCCCGACACCGATCTCCCACCGTGCTGGCCGAATCCCGCTCAACCTAGTCGTCAGCCCGGACGCCCGCGAGGGATTCCCGACCCAACGGGTCGCCAACGACGCGGGCCCCCCTCACCTTGCCCCCACCCCCGCCCCCGTCCACGTTGCCGCCCCATGGACGAGCGCCCCCACTACCGTAGCCACTGGCTCCCCCGCACCCGGGACGGCTGGATCGCCACCCTGGCCTTCCTGGCCCTCTTCGGCCTGGCCCTCCCTCCGGCCACTCACACCCTCTGGAACCGCATCGAGCCCACCATCCTCGGGCTGCCGTTCCTATATGTGGGCCTCTTCGGCGTCTACGTGGCGCTCATCGGGGTGCTGATCTGGATCTGGTGGAGGCGGGTGTGAGGGGCTGCTCGGGGCCAGAGGGGAGACCGACGGAGGCTCGACCAGCGGCGAGTCCCCAGCCCCGACCCGCAGCCTCCCCTCGGCGGTCCCCCCCGCCCGGAATCTCGCCCTCCCCGCTGGGCCCCTGAATGGAGCCCTGGGTCGTCGCCACGGGGCTCATCGCCCTCTACCTGGCCTTCACCGTCGTCCTCGGCGCGGTGGCCAACCGGCGCATGTCCGTGGACATGGAGGACTTCCTGCTGTACGGCCGGAAGGCCGGCTTCATCGTCCTCTATCTGACGGTCGTCGCCACCTTCCACTCGGCCTTCGCCTTCCTGGGCTCCGGCGGGTTCTTCTACACGCACGGCGTCGGCTTCTGGGCCGCCGGCACCTGGACCGTCCTGGTGGGCGCCATCACGTACGTGCTCGGCACCCGCATCTGGGCCCTGGGCAAGGAGTTCGGCTACATCACCCCCGCCGACATGCTCGCCGACTTCTACGAGTCCGAGGCGGTGCGCGTCGCGGTGGCGGTGGTGAGCGTCCTCTTCACCATCCTCTACATCCAGGTCCAGGCCCAGGGGCTGGGCTACATCATCAACGTGGCCTCCGGCGGCCGCATCTCCTTCGAGCTGGGCACGCTGGTCCTCCTCGTCGTCGCGGCGGTCTATCTGATGGCCGGCGGGCTCCGGGCGGTCTACTGGACCGACGTCCTCCAGGGCGTCTGGATGTACGTCGCCGTCTGGGTGGGGGCGCTGGTGCTCTCCTACGAGCTCTTCGGGGGCCCGCTCCAGCTCTGGCAGGCGGTGCGGGAACAGCGGCCGGACCTCCTTACGCTGCCGGGCCCCGAGGGCTTCTTCACCCCGGGGATGTGGATCGGGATGGCGGTGACGCTGTCGTTCGGGATCGTCTTCCAGCCCCACATGATGATCCGCTACTACACGGCGGTGGACGCCAAGACGCTCCGGCTCCTGGGCGCCACGACGCCCATCTACCTGCTGACGCTCTACGTGCCCGCGGCCCTCGTGGGGCTCGGGGGTGCGCTGGTGCTCCCGGACCTGGCCATCCCGGACCAGATCTTCCCCGAGCTCCTCTTCCGGTACGCCCCGGCCTGGCTCACCGGGGCCATCCTCGCCGGGGCGACGGCGGCCGCCATGTCCACCCTGGACTCCATATTGCACGCCAACATGACGGTCCTGACCCGGGACGTGTACCAGCGCTACATCGCGCCGGACGCCACCCAGGCCCACTATGTCCTGGTGGGCCGGATCCTGGTGGTGGTGCTCCTGGTCATCGGATACCTCCTCAGCGTGAACACCTTCGACTTCCTGGTGGTGCTGGTGACGCTCTCCGGCGCGGGGGCGCTCCAGCTCATGCCGGGGATCCTGGGGGTGTGCATGCCGGGTGGGCGCACGCTGACCCGGGCCGGGGTGCTGGCCGGGCTGGGGGTGGGGATGGCGGTGCTGTACCTGACGCTGGTCGTCGTCCCCCATCCGCTGGGGATGCACGGCGGGCTCTGGGCGCTCCTGTCCAATGCGCTGGCGGCGTGGGGCGTCTCGACCGTCACCGAACCCCCGTCGGCCGCCACCGTGCGCCGGGTCCACGGGTTCATGGAAGAGTTCGTCTACGGAACGGAGAACTGAGATGTCCGACGCCGCCCTCGCCGAAGGCCCCTTCGAAGTCGAGATCAGCCCCGAGGAAGCCGACGAGTCCGACGGCACCACGGTGGGCCGCATGTCCCTCCTCAAGGTCTTCCATGGAGACCTGGAAGGCGCCAGCCGGGGCACCATGCTCACCGCCACCACCTCCGTGGACGGCTCGGCGGGCTACGTCGCCATCGAGCGGGTGGACGGCGAGCTGGACGGCCGGTCCGGGACCTTCCTCCTGCAGCACAGCGGCGTGATGTCCGGGGGCGAGCAGTCGCTGACGGTCCTCGTCGTGCCGGACTCGGGGACGGGGGAGCTGGAGGGCATCGCCGGGGAGATGGAGATCATCATCGGGGAGGACGGGCACCGCTACCAATTGCGGTACACCCTCGCCTGATCCCGTCGCCCGCCGCGTGCGGGCTCCTTCCGAGTCGTCTCCCTCTCCCGCTCTTCCGGATTGCCATGCGTTCCATCGACCTCCTCGCCGCTTCGCGGCTGGCCACCTTCGCCGTCTTCACCCTGGCCGCGCCCCTCGCCGCCCAGGCCCCCACCGGCGCGTCCGCCTCTGCCGACGCCCTCTCCCTGGCCGACGCCTCCATCCCCGACCTCCAGGCCGCCTTCGATGCCGGCACCCTCACGGCCGAGGCCCTCATCCAGCAGTCCCTGGCCCGCATCGAGGCCTACGACCGCGCCGGCCCGGAGCTCAACTCCGTACTCTGGATCGCCGAGGATGCCCTGGAGCAGGCCCGGGCCCTGGACGAGGAGCGGGCGGAGTCCGGCCCCCGCTCGCCCCTGCACGGCATCCCCGTGGTGCTCAAGGACAACGTGGACACCCGGGACATGCCCA
>CAKZOQ010000243.1 GCA_937136445.1 uncultured Gemmatimonadota bacterium | reverse complement strand
ACTCCTCGGGTACTGGTTCAAGGAGCTCCTCTTCATCGGGGTGGACGAGGATGCCGCACGGGCGGCGGGGCTACCGGTGACGCCGCTCCGCTACCTCCTCCTCACCCTCCTGGCCCTCACCATCGTCGCAGCCATGCGGTTGGTGGGGATCGTGCTGGTGTCCGCCTTCCTGGTCATCCCAGCGGCCACCGGCCAGGCCTTGGCCCGGAGCCTTCGGGGGATGATGGCGCTCTCGGTGACCTCGGCGCTCCTCTCCGTGGCCGGCGGACTCTGGCTCTCCTGGCTCTGGGACCTCCCCTCGGGGGCATCCATCGTCCTCCTGTCGGCGGCGCTCTTCTTCGTGGCGGTGGGCGCCGGACGCCTTCGGAGCTGACTCCGCCGCCCTCCTGCCTGCAGCACCGACGGCTCAGGAGGCCCGCATGGTTTCGGCGGGGTCGACACGACTGGCACGGCGGGCCGGAATGGAGACGGCCACGGCCGAGGCCGCCATGAGGACGACGCCCACGGCCGCCCACGACAGGGGATCCAGCGGTCCGACCCCGAAGAGGTGGTGCCGGAGGAGTCCTCCAGCCACCGCCGCCAGGGCCAGCCCTCCTCCGAGGCCGACCAAGGCCGGTCGCAAGCCCTGGACCAGGACCGCGCGGCGCAATCGGCCGGGGTCGGCGCCGAGCGCCATCCGTACGCCGAGCTCTCGGCTTCTCCGGCCCACCGCGTAGGCCGTGACGCCGTAGACGCCCACCGCTCCGAGGGCCAGGGCCAGACCTGCGAAGGCGCCCAGGAGTCCGAGGAGGAGCCGACTCGAGGCCGTGTAGGGAGCGGCGAGTTCCTCCCCGGCCCGGATGTCGTACACCACGGACCCGGGCTGGACCTCCTCGACGGCGGCACGGAGGGCGGGCACCAGGGTCCCCGGGTCTCCGTCGCCCCGCAGGGCCACCACCAGGGCATCCCCGGGGAATCCCGGACCACCCTGGGCCAGCGGCCGGAAGAGAACAGGTTCCGGCGGGATGGCAGGCCCTCGGTTCCGGGTATCGGACACCACCCCCACCACCCGCACCCAGCGCAGCCCTCCAGCACCCTCCGACTCCCGTCCGTCCAGCCCCGTGTGGATGCGATGCCCCACCGGGCTCTCCCCCCCGAAGACCTCCCGTACGAAGGCCTGGTTCACCACACCAACGGGCTCCGCACCCCCATCGTCGGAGCTCAGCAGGCCGCGTCCCTCCACCACCCGGACCCCCAGCGCACCGAGCCACCCTGGGCTCACGACCTGCCATCGGGTGCTCGGGAGATCCTGACGGGCCCACGATGCCTGCCCGCCGTCGAACCTGCGCACCCCGGCGCCGGGCCCGAGCTCCAACGGACCGTGCTGTCCCAGACCCACCGCCTCCACCCCGGGCAACGCCGCCACCCGCTCGACGAGGGTCCGATGCCCCGCAAGCGCATTGCCGGCGTCCGCGGGCTGGCCTCCGGGGCGGGCCACGGACGCCAGCACGAGCCCGTCCCCACGGAATCCCGGATCCACCTGGTTCAGGGCCACCACGCTCCGGAGGGCCAGGATGGCCCCCATCACAAGGACGGTGGCGAGGGCCATCTCCACCACCACCAGGGCGGAGCCGGGCTCCGACGCCAGGGACCTTCGCCGCTCCACCTCTCCGCCACTCAGGGCCACGCGCGGGGCGACTCGGCCCGACCGCCACGCCGGCACCGCACCGAAGAGAGCCGCCACCCCCAGGGCCAGGGCGCACGCATACCCAAGGACGCCGCTGTCCAGGGTCACGGCGACGCCGGGAGGCAGGACTCCGTCCACCACGCTCCCGATCGAGCTCGCCGCAGCCCAGGCCATCACGACCCCGACGACCGTGCCGGCCCCGGCCAGGACCAGGCTCTCCAGCAGCACCAGGCCGGTGATGCGACCCGCCCCCGCCCCCAGCGCGCGGCGGAGCGCCAACTCGCGGCGCCTCCCCTCACCGCGAACCATCAGGAGGCCGGCTACATTCACGCAGGCCACCAGGAGGAGGAGCACGGTGGCGCCGAGGAGAAGCAGGAGGCGGCCCCGGTCGTCCCCCACCAGCTCCTCCCGCAGCGGGACGAGCCGGATCCGCAGGCCCTCGTTCACCCGAGGCCAGTCTGCGGAGAGCCGGGCGGCCAGGGCCTCCATCTCGGAGATCGCGTCGGCTCCTTCCACCCCTGCGGCGAGGCGGGCCACGACGCGGAAGTACCAGGCGTCGCGCACCGCGGTCAGATCGGCGTCCCCCCCGAACGACGTCCATGGGATATCCTGCGATGCCGCGGTCCAGAGCTCCACCCCCCGGGGGAAGGCCATCTCCGGAGGCATGATGCCCGTGACACGGAAGGGCTCGCCGTCGAGCTCCAGGGTGCGACCCACCACCGCGGGATCTCCTCCGGCCACCCGCACCCAGAGACCGTGGGAGAGGACGGCCAGGCGAGCTCCCGCCTCCGCCGGCTCCGGTCCGAAGGTGCTGCCCTGCGCCGCCTGGACGCCCAGCGTCTGGAAGAAGTTCCCCGACACGGACGTGGCCTGGACCCTCAGCGAACGATCTCCAGCGGAGAGCGTCCGGATGGAGGTGTGGTAGGCGGCCATCTCGCCCAGGGTCTCGGAGGCTCGCCGGAGGTCCAGGAAGTTCGCCGGGGACGCGCTTCGAACCGGACGCCGCGGATCGGATTCCCAGAGCTGGACCAGCGCCTCGGGTTCGGCGAAGGGGAGGGGGCGCAGCAGGACGGCGTGCACCACCGAGAAGAGACCGACGTTGGCTCCGATCCCCAGCCCCAGAGTGGCCGCGGCAGCCAGGGACAGCCCCGGACGTGCCAGGAGTCCCCGCACCACCACCCGCAGCCCCCCCATCCGTCCCATGGCCGTCGCCCCACGTCCGGGTGCGCCTCCCTCGAGGAGTCGCTCGAAGGGTGGGACAGCGGTTCGAGCCGTCGGGTTTCGTCTGCCGGCCCCGACCCACCGGAGGTGCGTCGGGCTAGAAGTCCACCGGACGGAGGTAGAAGGCCCCGATGGCGCTGGAGGAGAGCACGGCCGAGGTAGGCAGCTCCCGCTTCCAGTGGGTGGAGTGGAGGCGACGGGCCACAAGGGCCACGGCCGATTCGTCGAAGCCCATGGCCACCAGCTCGTCCGTGCGGTAGCCCGAGACCAGTCCGTGGAGGATGGGGTCGGCCTCGTGGTAGCCGATGCCCAGCTCGTCCTCGTCCGTGACGCCCTTCACCAGATCCGCCGTCGCCGGCTTCTCCACGATCTCGTCCGGGACGCCAAGGTGTCGAGCCAGCGCCCAGACCTGGGTCTTGAAGAGGTCGCCCAGGGGATTGATGGGCGGCGAGTCGTCCGCGTGCCAGGTGAAGTAGCCCAGGAGTCGCTCGCTCTTGTTGCCGGTGCCCAGAGGGAGGGCGCCAAGCTTCGCCGACTGGTCGAAGAGGACCACGGCACGTAGGCGGGCCATGAGATTCCCCTTCCGCAGCGGGGACACCTCCGGTTCGTGGGCCTCCACGTAGCGGTCCACCGGCTCGGTGATCTCGATGGTTCGGGCCCGGGCCCCCGTGGCCTCCAGCACCAGGGCGGCGTGGTCCATGCTCTCCTGGCTGGAGGTGCGGTAGGGGAGGCGGAACCCGTGGACGTTCTCCGGCCCCAGAGCCTCGGCGGCCAGGTAGAGCGAGACCGCCGAATCCACCCCTCCCGAGACGCCCACCACCGCCCGTTCGAAGCCTCGACGGCGGCGGTACTCGTCGCGAATGAACTCCACCAGCGTCCGGCGGACCAGCTCCAGGTCCAGCTCCAGGGGATCGCCCGATGCCGGCGCCGGCGGGGCGGAGGTCCCGGTAGCGCGGCCCCGCAGGGGTACCGGGGCGCCCCACCCACCACCGTCGCCCGGTTCTCCCTCCGGTGCCCCCCTGGCCTCTCCGGCGTCCTCGTCCGGGCCATCGGCTCCCCCGCCCCGCCCCGGATCCCGGTCCAGGGCCCGCCGCAGGTGGGGCAGCATCCGTTCCAGGTCCGCCAGGAGGGGCGAAGCCACCCGCACCCGCTCGATGGATCGGGGGTCGAGGATGGCCGCCACGTCCGCCTCCTCCAGGAGGGGACCCCGAGCGAGAACGTCGCCGGTGGGCCCCACGACGGCCGACCCGCCGGGAAAGACCTTGCCGCCCTCCGAGCCCACCAACTGCGACACGGCCACGAAGAGGCCGTGTTCCTCCGCCGCCGCCTTTGCCAGTCGGTCCCACCGGGCCAGGTTGCGCGGCAGTCCGTCGCCGGAGGGCGCGAAGTCCCGCGCCGGCGAGGCGCTGGCCACCAGGATAAGCTCGGCACCTTCCAGCGCCAGGACGGTGTGGGAGAGCGCGTGCCACATCTCTTCGCAGATGAGCAGGCCCATGCGACCGAAGCGGGTGTCGAACGCCTTCAGTTCGGTCCCGGCCTCCACGAAGCGATCCTCGTCGAAGACTCCGTAGGTCGGGAGGAACATCTTCCGGTGGACGTGCACCACCTGCCACGCGTCCCCGTCTGGGGTGAGGTAGGCGACGCTGTTGTAGATGCGTCGGCGCCACCGTTCGTAGAAGCCCAGCACGACGTCCGGAGCGTCCTCGGGAGGAGGACCCAGACGGCGCGCCACCTCCGGGGCGGGGAGGGCCACCTCGTCCACGCCGCCCTCGAGGAAGTACCCGGAGAGGGCCGTCTCCGGAAAGACCATGACGTCCGCCTGCCCCGCCACGCCCTTCACACGGGTCCGCACCGCCTCGAGGTTGGCCGCCACATCCGCCTTGGTGGGACGGAGCTGGGCCAGGGTGAGGCGTACAGGTGCCTGCGTGTCACCTTGCGTCATGGAGGTTCCCGGCCTGGGCGTGAGCGTACCGAAGGTGCCGGCGACGGTGCAGACCCCTCTATGTACGGAACGATCCCCGGCGGAACGCGCCTCCCCGAGACGGGGTTAAGCACTACGGCTTCTGGCGAGTCCGAGCCCCACCGAGGGGTCGGCGAGCCTTCTCCTCGCTTCATCCGAGAGCTTTCATGCGACGCTTCTCCCACGCCCTTCCCCGCCCCGTCGCCGGCGTCTTCGCGCTGCTGGCGTCCGCGCTGCTCCTCGTACCCGCCTCCTCTGCGGCCCAGTCCGGGTCGCCGGCGGCGGAGGGAGAAGAGG
>CAKZOQ010000242.1 GCA_937136445.1 uncultured Gemmatimonadota bacterium | reverse complement strand
CCGACGAAGTGGGCGACGGGGCCGTCATCGCCATCATGGACGATGCGGACTTCCGGGGCTTCTGGTACGGGAGCGCGCAGCTCCTCCTGAACGCGGTGTTCCTCGGGGGGGCGATGTAGGTCCGGCGCGTCCACGACCCGAGACGAACGAAAGGGCAGGGCGGCGGGTGCCGCCCTGCCCTTTGTTCATGCTCATGGATCCATCCAGTCACCAGCGCGGACCGCGACCTCGCTTTCCCCTACCGCGCTTGCGGGCCTTCCCAGGAGGGCCGGCATGGGCCGGCGGCCCCCGGCGGTCCAGCCCGAGCTGACCGCCGGGGGCCATGAGCACGGAGCCGTAGGGCAGGCCGTACTCGTAGAGTTCCCAGCAAGGTCGAGCCGGCGCCTGCCGCCCAGGCGGCACGCCGGGGAACCAGGCCAGGCACATCCCCGGCGGAGGAAGATGGCCAGGCGGGACCCGGACACCGCGCGCCCGGTCGTTGCGACCCCGATGTCCACGGTCCCGGTACCAACGGTCGTCGTGGCGTCGATGCCGGTATCGGCGGTCGTGATAGTAGGGGTCACGGTCGTCGTACCGAGGATGATGGCGACCGTCGTAGCGAGGGTCGTTCCGATCCGACTCCCACCATACCGTTGCATCGACCCGAACGTCGATCTGGGCGTCGGCCTGGGCCGGCCCGCCCAGCAGCATCGCCAGGGCCGCCGCGAAGGCGGGTATTCGGAGTCTTGCACGCATGGTCGGCTCCTCGCCGGAGGGATGGCATCGTCACGGACTGCCAGGCGCAACGTGCGTGCCAGAGGAGGATGTGGCGGAAGTACGGGATTCTCGAGGGATCGCCTCCAAGGGACCGTCCTTCTGAGAGGACACTCCGGCACCGCGACGTCTCCCGGAGGAAAGGCGAACATCGACGAGGTGCAAGGGAGGGAAGAGCGGAACCGTGGAAGGGAGGGGCGGCGGCATGGCGCACCAGCCCGAGAGAGTCCAAAGAACCTTGAATTCCGCGGCCCTCAGCGGGGTCCGGCCAGCGGGTCCCCCACCCCCAGGACGTGGACGGCGAGCAGACCCAGCAGCCCCACCACCACCAGGTAGTAGAGGGTGGGGAGGATGGTCTTTCGCAGCGTCGCACCCTCCCGGCCCAGGAGGCCCACGGTGGCCGACGCCGCCACCACGTTGTGGATCGCCACCATGTTCCCCGCCGCCGCGCCCACGGCCTGCAGGGCCACGATCATCACGGTGGACATCCCCAGACGCTCGGCCACGCCGAACTGGAAGGCCGAGAACATGAGGTTGCTCACCGTGTTCGAGCCGGCGATGAAGGCGCCCAGCGCCCCCGTCGCCCCGGCGAAGAGGGGCCAGACCTGGCCCACGTTCCCCGCCACCCACTCGGCCATGGCCAGCGGCATGGAGAGGAGGCCGGCGGCGTTCACCTCCGAGTTGATGTAGACGCGCACCATGGGGACCGTGAAGACCAGCACGATCCCGGCGCCCACCAGCACCGAGGCCGAGGAGCGCACGGCCGCCGCCACCTCCCGGGCCGGCATCCGGTGGAGCAGCGCCGTCAGGGCCACCACGACGAGGAGCACGAAGCCCGGCAGATACAAGGGTGTGGTGGTGGCGGCGATCCCCGTCCCCAGGATGTCCGGCCAGGTGAGGGCCACGCTCCGGAGCCCGGCGCCCAACGGCAGGGCCGGGAGGCGGGTGAGGACGAGGAGCACCCCCACCAGGAGGTACGGCGCCCAGGCCATGGCCGTGGAGATCCGGCGCCCCCCGGGTGCCTCGGCCATCTCCTCCTCCAGGCCGCTCACCCAGTCGTCCGCCCACGCCTCCCGTCGGGGGAAGCCCCAGACGTCGTCGGGGATGAGGAAGCCGCGGCGGGCCGCTGTCACCACCACCGCCAGCCCCACCGGCGCCCCGAGGAGCGAAGGGAACTCCGGGCCGAGGAAGGTCCCGAAGAGGACGTACGGCACCACGAAGGCCACCCCGCCGAAGAGGGTGAAGGGGAGGATGGAGAGGCCCTCGGTCCAGGAGCGCCGCTCCCCGAAGAAGCGGGTCATCATCACCACCATGAGGGTGGGCATGAAGACCCCGGCCGCCGCGTGGAGGAGGACCACCTTCGCCGTCACCAGCCGCAGGTAGTCGAGGACGGTGAGGCCGGCCCCCGCCAGCGCCTCCTGGAAGACCTCGCCGCCCAGGCCGCCCTGGACTCCTACGAGGATGGGCGTGCCCACGGCGCCGAAGGTCACCGCGGTGCTCTGGATCATCATCCCCAGCATGACGGCGCACGCCGCGGGGAAGCCCAGCGCCACCAGGAGGGGCGCCGCGATGGCCGCTGGTGTCCCGAACCCCGCCGCCCCCTCGATGAAGGAGCCGAAGAGCCACGCCACGATGACCACCTGCACCCGCCGGTCGTCGCTCACCCCGTGGAAGCTCCGCCGGAGCGCCGCCACACCCCCCGAGCGCTCCAGCGTGTGGAGGAGCAGGAGGGCGCCGAAGATGATGAAGAGGAGGTCGAAGGTGAGGAAGAGGCCCTGCACCGACGCCGCCCCCACCCGGGTGGGGCTCATGCGCCAGGCCCCCATCGCCACCGCCACCGCCGCCAGATAGGCCGCCGGCATGGCGTGCTTGGCGGCGACCCGGAAGCCCACCAGCAGGACCCCGCCCAGCGCGATGGGGAAGAGGGCCAGCAGCGCCTGGGCGCCGAGGCTCACGGCCGCCGCCCGCGTCGGGGGCGATCGCGCCCGTCGGGGGACAGCGACGCCGGAGTCGTCGGCCCTGCCGTGGGCCGGACGGTTCGCCCCGTCCGTTCCTCCAGGGACTGGCTCACAACCACCTCCGGGGATGAAAGGTGCCGAAACTCGCAGGAGCCCGGTGCGGCCCCACGTGCCGGCCGGCCTCCCCGTCTGCCTTTCTGGGGCCACGGTAGCCTGCCTCGCACCTGAACCGCCAGAGGGCGACGGGGCCGTCATCGCCACCATGGACGATGCGGACTTCCGAGGCTTCTGGTACGGGAGCGCTCAGCTCTTCCTGAACGGGGTGTTTCCCCCCCCTACTCGGCGAGCTGCTGGTCGAAGGCGGAGCCGATGAAGCGGACGAAGACGAACCCCGCCTGGCAGATGTTGGCGATGAGCGCCGTCACGTAGAGGGCGCCCGGCGCCAGGGGCCCGACGCCCAGCACCACCATGAGGAGGGTGGCCTGCTCCAACGCCTCCAGAGACGTCACCACGGCCACAGCCAGCCGATCCGGCTCGAAGGTCCCGCGGACCGGCTGATAGGACCGCACGAACGACACGATGACGCTGTTGTCGAAGACGAGGAAGGCGACGGCGGAGAGGCGCCAGGCGAGGTCGGTCATCCCGAAGCTCGCGAGCCCGACGGGAATGAGCGCCGCCGCGACGCCCCCGACGCCGCTGGAGATGACCAGGCGCAGGCGCAGGAGATCGTGGTCCGGGGCGGCGGCCCGACCCTCACCCCGGGGGATCACGCTGACCAGGGCGGCGAATCCCGCGAAGGCGGCGGCCACTTCGGCCAGCGAAAGGAGGGTCTCGGTGTTCTCGAGCATGACGGGGGGGCGGTTCAGGGGCAGGCGGGTGCGCCGGGGAGCTTAGCCCCCTTCCCTCCGCCTCGCGAGACAGGCAGCGGCGGGCAGGGACCCCCTCCGAGGGCGTCGCGTCGAAGCCGCGACGGACGACGAAGGCCCCCTCGTCGCCCGTTGCGCACCCCCTCCGGGATCGGCCGAAGGCCCGTCCATGAGAGGCGTACGATCCCCCTTGCCCGGGGTAGCTCCTCGGCGTCTCTTCGGCGATACGTTCGCATCCTTCGACCGCCTTGGAGCCGTATCCATGTCCCGGAGCCTCCTCACCCTCGCCGCCTGTCTCCTCCTCGGCGGCCTCGTGACACCACCTGCCGCCGACGCCCAGGTCCCCTCGCGCCGCGCCGCCGAGCCCGGCTTCGTGGGCGGGGAGGGCTCAGCCAACTGGATGCTGGCCGCCCGCTTCGCGCCCTACCAGGTGGAGGACATGGTCCACTCCCTCACCGTGGATCCCCAGTGGATCGAGGGCGGGGAGCGCTTCTGGTACGAGTGGGAGGACTCCGACGGATCGTGGTGGTGGATCGTCGATCCCGAGGCCGGCACCAAGCGGCTCCTCTTCGACCGGGACGCCCTGGCGGCGGAGCTGACCCGCATCACCCGGGACCCCTGGGACGGCCGCCAGCTCCCCATCGAAAACATCCGCTTCGTGAGCGAGGACGTGCTCCACTTCGACGTGGAGCCGGCGGACCCCCTGGGAGCGGCGGACGACGCGGAAGAGGACGAAGACCGCGTCGACGAGGACGAGCAGGAAGAGGAGGAGCGCGACGAAGAAGACCGGGGCGAAGAGGAGGAACTCTTCCACTTCGAGTACACCGTCTCCACCCAGACGCTGCGGGAGCTGGAGGACTACGAGGAGCCCGACGACCACCCCGACTGGGCCAGCGTCTCGCCCGACGGAGCCTGGGTCGTCTTCGCCCGGGACCACGACCTCCACATGATCTCCGGGGCGGACTACGAGCGGATCCTCGACGCCCGCCGCGCGCTGGAGCCCGGAGCCGACGAGGAAGAGATCCGGGAGGCCGAGGAGGCGGTGGACGTCACCGAGATCCGCCTCACGGAGGACGGCGAGGAGTGGTACTCGTGGATGGCCGACAACTCCGGCCGGGGCGTCAACGACGTGGACAAGGAGGAGGAGTGGTCGGGCCGCAACGACCCGGGCCTCGCCTGGTCCAAGGACTCCCGCCGCTTCGCCACCGTGCGGGAGGACCGGCGGGAGGTGGGGATGCTCTGGGTCATCCACAACACCGGCCACGAGCGTCCGGAGCTGGAGAGCTACAAGTACGACATGCCCGGGGAGGAGGACGTCACCCAGTCCGAGCTCTGGGTCTTCGACATGGAGAGCCGGGAGCCGATGCAGGTGACCGACAGCGCCCATGTGGATCAGGGCATCGACGTCGCCGAGGACCGGGTCTTCGACTACCCGGGCTCGGAGGAGCCGGACACGGACGTCTGGATCACCGACGGCTCCGACGAGCTGGTCTACCTCCGCTGGAGCCGCCCCCGGGACCGGGTGGACCTGGTGCGGGTGGACCTCGAGACCATGGAGACCACGCCGCTGATCGAAGAGCGCCTGAACACCTACCAGGAATGGCAGACTCCCTGGCGGCTGGACGATGGGAGCTACGTCTGGTGGAGCGAACGGGACGGCTGGGCGCTCCTCTATCACTACGCCGAGGACGGGGAGCTCCGGCGCCGCCTCACCGAGGGGCCGTACAGCGTCGGGAACGTGGTCTCGGTGGACGAGGACGCGGGCCAGGTCTACTTCCGGGCCTACGGCCGGGAGGACGGGGTGGACCCCTACTACGGCCAGCTCTACCGGGTGGGGCTGGAGGGCGGCGGGCCGACGCTCATGTCCGACGCCGCCTTCGACCACCGGGCCGAGGCCAGCGAATCGGGGCGTACCTTCGTCCACTCCTTCTCCCGGGTGAACACCGTGCCCCGGACCGTGGTGCGGGACGGACAAGGCCGGGTGCTCGTCGAGCTGGAGGCGGCGGACTTCAGCATGCTCCGGGAGACCGGGTGGCGCATGCCCGAGCCCTTCACCGTGAAGGCCGCCGACGGGGTGACGGACCTCTTCGGCGTCATGTACAAGCCCTTCGACTTCGACTCGACCCGGGTCTATCCCCTGGTGGAGTACGTGTACCCCGGCCCTCAGACCGAGTCGGTCTCGAAGTTCTTCAGCACCAACCGCTACGAGGTGGGGCTGGCCCAGCTCGGGATGGTCGTGGTCACGGTGGGGAACCGGGGCGGCCACCCCGACCGCTCCAAGTGGTATCACAACTACGGCTACGGGAACCTCCGGGACTACGGCCTGGCCGACAAGAAGGCCGCCGCGGAGCAGCTCGCCATGCGCCACGACTTCATCGACCTGGACCGGGTGGGCATCTACGGCCACTCCGGCGGCGGCTTCATGTCCACTGCGGCCATGCTGGTCTATCCCGACTTCTTCAAGGTGGCCGTGAGCTCCTCGGGCAACCACGACAACCGGGTCTACAACCGCTACTGGAGCGAGACCCACCACGGGGTGCGGGAGGTGGTGGACGAGGAGGGGAACGTCACCTTCGAGTACGAGATCGACACCAACCCCGAGCTCGCCGAGAACCTGAAGGGCCACCTGCTGCTCACCACCGGCGACGAGGACAACAACGTCCACCACGCCGGCACGGTGCGCATGGCCGAGGCGCTCATCGAGGCCAACAAGCGCTTCGACTACTTCATCTTCCCCGGTCAGCGACACGGGTACGGGGACATGAGCGACTACTGGTTCTGGCTCCGGGCGGAGTACTTCGCCGAGCACCTGCTGGGCGACGACCGGGACGAGGCCGACCTGGTGGAGGTGCAGGGGGAGCGGGAGGGTGGCTAGAGGGGTGGTTCGTGAATCCGGCGCGCGTCCGGCGGCGTCCCGGAATCTCCAGCACGGCGCCGGAACGAGGCGCCGGCGATGAGCTTCCCTGAACGCCTCGACGCCTTCTCCGCGACCGAGCTCTCCGCGGAATCCCTCCGGTGGCACTTCCCGCCCCGGGCGGAAGACACCTTCTCCCTGGTGGACGAGGGCGACCTCCGTGACGCGCTGCTCCTCGCCGACGTCCTCCTGACCCGGTCCGCCAGCTCGGCGGAGCTCGGCCGCATCGAAGGGGAGCTGGCCGATACGTCGGTCCCTGCCTCGGTGGGCATGCTCCTGGCAGTGAAGCTCGCCCGCTCCCGAAAGCTCCTCCTGGAGCGGTCGGATCCGGTGTTCGTCTCGGTGGTCTTCGCCGTGTACCGCGAGACCGAACGGATCCTCCGCCCCGATCAGCACGTCTTCGGCGAGGACTTCGTCAACCGGAAGGTAGCGCAGCTCGAGTGGCTTCTTGCGGGGGTCCCGGACGCGGAGTTCGAGCTGGTGGTCGTGGACGACGGGTGTCCCGATCGAAGCGGCGCCGTGGTGGAGAGGGTCGTGGCGGAGGGCGGGCTCGAGGAGCGGGTGCGCGTCCTCTTCCTGGCCGACGCCATCGAGAGGGGGCATCCCGCCGTGGACGGCCTGCGGAGCGTGGACGAGAGCCGGAAGGGTGGATCCATCCAGCTCGGCATGTGGGAGGCAGCGGCGGCCGACCGCGGGCCGGGCCACGTGGTGATCTTCACCGACGCGGATCTGTCCACCCACCTGGGCCAGACCGGGTTGTTGATCGAGGCGGTGCGGCGCGGAGGGCCGGTGGCCATCGGCTCCCGGCGCCATCCCCGCTCCGTCGTTCGCAAGCGTGGCGCGCGCAACGAGCGGGGCAAGCTCTTCATCTACCTGTGGAAGGCGCTCCTGGAGCCGCTGGGCGGCATCGTCGATACCCAGTGCGGCTTCAAGGCCTTCGACGCTCGGGTCGTCCATCCCCTGGTACGCGGGATGCAGGAGCGTCGCTTCGCCTTCGACATCGAATTGCTCCTACGGACGGTCCTGGACTTCCCGGAGGCCGCCGCGCCCATCTCCCCCGTCGGCGTGGGGTGGATCGACAGCGAGGCGCTCTCCACCACCACGAACCTCCAGCCGTACCACGCCATGCTCCAGTCGGTGGCGGGGATGTACCGCCGGTACCTGGATCCCACTCCGGAGGCGGAGGAGTTCGCGACCTTCATCGAGGAGCTCGGTCCGGAGCAGTGGGCCGTCCTCGAGACCCTGGTGCCCCCCGAGATCGCCGGCCGGGACCCGCGACTCTTCGACGAATGGCGCGGGGTCACCGCCCAGGACCTCTCGGCGGCGCTCGGCTGAACGGGGTGCCGGGGCCCGGCGGCGCCGCGGACGATCCCTGAACGTTCAGACATGCTTGAATCCCGCCGCGCTCGGAGCGACTGTCGGAGGATCTCGACCCCCTCTCCGGAGTGCCCGATGCCCATCCCCTCCCCCTCCCTCGACCTCCGCCGCACCGTCGCGGTCGGTCTGGCCCTCGTCCTGGCCGTCGTCGTCGCCCCTTCCCTGGCCGCCGCCCAGCAGCTCTACGACTTCGGCACGGGCTTCGGTCGCGCCACCGCCGTGGCCGGCGATCAGCTCCTGGTGGCGCAGCCGCAGAACGTCCTGCGCGCCGGGGAGGTCTACGTCTTCGACCCGGACGGGGGTGCCTGGACGGCGGCGCAGACCCTCACCGCCTCCGACGCCGAGCCCTCCGACGGCTTCGGACGGGCGCTGGCGGGCCGGGGCGACTGGATGGTGGTCGGGGCGCCCCGGAGCGCGGAGGGAGCCGGCACGGCGTACCTCTTCCGGCGGGGAGCCGACGGATGGGAGGAGCGGGCCCGGCTGGAGCCCACCGAGGGAGCGGCGGCGCTGGGCGGGGCCGTGGCGGTGGGCGACGGCTTCGTGGCGATGGTGGAGCAGGGCCCCGACGGCGAGGAGGTCCGGGTGCTGCGGCTCGACGGCGACGGGGCTCCGGTTCCCGACGGCGTCCTCTCCGGGCGGGCGGACGACGATCGCTTCGGCGGGGCCCTGGCCTTCGCGGCGGACGACGCGCTGGCCGTCTGCGGCGCCGATGCCGAAGGAAAGACCTTCGTGGAGCTGTACGTTCGCGGCGACGGGGTATGGACGGCGGCGGGGCGGGCCTTCCCCGGCGCCCAATTCTCGTCCACCGGCGGGCTCCTCTCGCAGGATCCCTACAAGGAGTGCGCACTCTCGGCGAGCGGGGACCGGGTGGCGGTGGGGACGCCCCTGGGCGGGCAGGGCCGGGGCACCGTCACCACCTTCCGTCTCGACGCCGGGGCGGACGCCGGGCTGGTGGAGGAGGCGGAGCTCGCGGCACCGGCGGGAGCCATGGGCGGCTTCGGCACGTCGGTGGCGCTGGCCGGGGACGTCGCCTGGGTCGGCGCGCCCAACGCCGGCGGTCAGATGGGCGCCGTCGCCCGCTTCCAGCACGGAGCGGACGGCTGGAGCACGGGCGAGGTCCTGGAAGGCCCCGGGACCGACTTCATGCCCGTCTTCGGGCTCTCCCTGGCGGCGAGCGACGAGGTGGCGGTGGTGGGCTCCCCCGGGGACGCCTACGGCGCCGGCGTGGCGGTGGCCTTCGAACGTGAGGCCGGCTCCTGGGTCCAGGCCCTGGTATCCCTGCGACAGGCCTGGCAGAACCTGTCCGCGGCCACCGGTGAAATTCTGGAGCCGTTTGCGGACAAGAGCTATATGTAGAGCGTCAACCCGCTAGGTCTTTATATCAATGGCGGATCGGGCGGAGGTTTTCCGCGGCATGGAAAAAGCCGTAAGGCAGTAGGCGATGCCCACGACAATGAGAAAAACGGGCACGATCATGGTCAGCATCGACAGCGGAATG
>CAKZOQ010000241.1 GCA_937136445.1 uncultured Gemmatimonadota bacterium | reverse complement strand
CGGGCCCGGAGCGCCAGCGGATCGGCTTCCCGGAAGATCACCGCCGTGGGGTGCGTCCGACCCTCGACCCCTTTGCGGAAGACCATCCGCCCCCGCCATGCGTCGGCGTCGCGGAAGCCCTCCAGGGTGACGCTCCAGAAGCCCTCGCCCTCCAAGAGTCGACGGGCCAGCGTCACCGGGGCATCGGCGGTGGGTGGCGCCGGTGCCTGGGCCAGATCGGCGAGATGGCCGTCGGGATGACGCCTCAGGTCGGCCCGCCAGATCTCCAGCGGCGGCAGGGGAAGGAGCCGCTCGCAGAACTCAAGCAGGAGCTCCAGCGGATCCGGATTCCCCATGGCGTCCGCGGAGGGCCCGGCACGCCGGCGGACGGCCTCCTCGGCGGCTCGTCGATAGAGGGGTCGGACCGCCTCTCGTGGCAGGAGGTCCAGAAGGCGCACCGCCTGGCGCCGACGATAGGACCGATACCGGCGCGCCTCCTCCTCGGGCCCAAGGGTGGGACGAGCCGTGGAGGACGAGACCGCTTCCGAGGGCGATGGGGCCGACGGGTGGGTCCCGGGAGCCGGCACCTTCAGTGCACGGCTGAGGACGTGGTGAAGGCCGGAGCGATCCGGACGGCACGGACCCGGGGCTCGCGCGGGCTGAGTCGACTCAGCGTCCCCCGCATGCCGAAGGTCTCCAGCACGGGCTGGAGCGACGCCCACCGGCGGGGTTCATAGCGCTCCACCAGGTAGAGCAGACCCCGGCGGGCCTGCGCCAGAGCCTCCCGGGCCTCGTCCAGCGTTTCCGGGAGGGCGAACCGCACCTGGTAGGCCAGGGGTTGGGTGCGCACCACCGGGACGACCCGTCGGAGCTCGGCATCCGGGAAGGCCTGGGCGAGGCTCCGCTCCAGCCCTGCGTCCGGCGAATGAAGGGCCGTGCGAAAGAGGAGGGCGCAGGCGTCGTAGTCCAGGTGGGCCCGGACCAGGCGCCCCTTCCCCAGGACGATCCGGATGGACGTCCCGTCGTGGAGATCCAGATCACGGCAGAGGTCCCGGAAGCCGATCCGGAGGAAGGTCGGCCGGCTCAGCGGACCGAACCCCACCCGTTCCAGGATGCGCAGCCCCAGCGAGCGGCAGTAGCGCTCCAGCTCGTTGGGCTCGCCGGAGGTGGCGGCGGCCCGAACCAGCTCCCCCACGTGCTCCAAGGTCGGCTCGTAGATCCAGTCCAACACCACCAGCTCGGTGCTGAGATCCAGGACCTTCATGCGACCGCTTCCCAGATCCACCGACTCCGAGGACGAGGCGTAGCGCCCCTCCACCACGACGGCCAGGCCGATGTCCTCGATGCGTCCGCCGGGGCCGTCCATCTCGTGGACGTCCCGATACTGGACCACGGCCCGGGTGAGGGGAAGCTCGCAGACGCCGGGGACGTCGCCCATGGCCTCGGGGCGGGGATCGACGCGCACGCTGGGATTCATGAGTGGTCTCCTCGTGTCCGACCCTCCCGTCGTCGGGAGCGGACCCCCACGGTAATCATCTGTTTCCCTCCGGGGCAAGGACGCCGCGGACGCGCCCCGGGGTTCCCTTGTGTCCTGCAACGGCACGCCGCCATCTTCCACATCATTGACGGTCGTCCATCCAGCCCCCGCATCATGACCACCCTCCGCGAACATCGGCGCTCGGTGGCATTCCTTGAGCACGAGGGGCGGCGGTGGTCCTGCTTCCTGGTGACCTACACCCACCTCGGAAGCCCCTGGTTCGGCTACTTCTCCTTCCGGAACGGCGAAGGCGCCGGCAACGCCGGGGAAGAGATCCGCACCACGGACATCTTCCTGGAGGACTCGGAGGCCGAGATCCACGCCAAGGCGAGGGGTCTGGGTCGTCCGCTCCTGAACGGCCTCCTCGCCTCCGCCCTGCACACCGCCGAGCGGGACGGCGCCGGTGCCACCCAGCTCCGACGGGACTTCACCGATCTGCTCAGCTACAACGCCCGGGAGATCTCGGAGGGGTGGGCCGACGGCACGGACCCGAAGCTTCCACCGGAGCGGGCCGAGCTCGCCGAGGGAGAGGAGGAGCACCTGCGCTCCATCTACGCCTCCTACCGGCTGGACCAGGTGGCCCACTTCATCAATCTGGTGAGCCCGGAGGACTTCCAGGAAGCCGTGGACCGGATCCTCGACGGCCAGAGCATCGACTTCCGGGCCCGGGACCGGGTGCAGTTCGCCATGATGGTGGTGGAGCACATCGAGGCCCGGCTGCCCCTGCCGCCCTTCGAGCTGTGGGTGGAGGACTACCTCGCCCACACGGACACCTACCGGCTCTACGCCCACACCCTCCACCGGGAAGGGCGGCTGCCCTGAGGTGCGGAGCCCGGGTGGGTCGGTCCCGACACGTGTTGTCACACCATCCAGCCCGGATTATCTTTTCAAGCTCGCCATCAGAATACCATGAAGGAGCGTGATCGTCTTGGAAGTGACCGTTCAGGATAACGAGAGCCTCGAGCGGGCCCTGCGCCGCTTCAAGCGGAAGGTGCAGCGTTCGGGTCTCTATTCGGAGCTGCGCAAGCGCCGGTTCTACGAGAAGCCCAGCGCCCAGCGGAAGCGGAAGAAGGAAGCCGCCATCCGTCGGGAGCGCCGTCGTCAGCGGCGGAAGCGCTAGAGCTCCCACCGGTTCGAACGGACCACCAGGGCGGTCCCTTACCCCACCGTTGATCGGGGGAGGGACCGTTTTTTTTGCCCTGGACCGTCGGTGGGCTCAGCCGGCCCGTCGCACGAAGAGCTCGTCCAGGTCGTGCCAGGCCCCCAGGGCCTCGGGCGTGAGGTGGTCCCAGGCGAAGGCGAGGAGGAGGCGATTCCGTCCCTGGGCGCTCCGCAGGTCCGTCGGCGTGAACCCGGTGAGGTTCATGACGCTCCGGCAGAGGTTGCCGTCGGAGGTGAAGCCCGTGCGCGAGGCCGTCTGCGCCACGGTGAGGGAGTCGTCGGAGAGGAGGTGGGCGCAGGCCATGACCCGGAACCAGCGGAGGTAGCTGTAGGGTGATGGCAATCCCCGGCGACGGAAGCGCGCCTTCAGGGCGCCCCGGCTCAGGCCGCAAGAATCCGCCACCGGCTGGAGATCGTCGTACCAGGACGGAAACTCCATCACCCGCCGGGCGAAGGAGCGGAGACTCGGCGGGAGGGGAGCTCCTCCGGCCTTGGCGAGATCCGCCAGTGTCCGGTCCACCCAGGTCACCTCGGTCGCTCGCCGCTCCATGAGGCCCTCCAGCTTCCGCGCCAGGTAGGTGATCCGGTTCGGGGGCACCTCCACCGACCGACGCTCCGCCTCCCACGTCCCCAGCGTTGCCTCGGTGAGAACCACCACGGGAAGCTCGTCGGGGAGGACCAGACGGCCCGCTTCTTCGGTCCGGACGAGGAGCCGGGGGTAGCCGAAGTCCAATGCCTCCTGCACCCGCTCGGGATCCAGTAGCACGTCCTCCTCCGCGTGGGCTGCGCGAGAGAGCGCAGCCGATACGTAGGCGTTGGATACCTGGGCGATGATCATGACCGTCCCTCGGGGGGCGTCGCGGATGGACGAGGGACCCCCAAGATGGTACGCACCCCCTGGAACACGCCACCCCTTTTGCACATCGAGCCCCGGACCGGGGGCCGGTCCGGGGCTCGAAGGGGCAGGCGACGGGGCGACGGGGCGCCCTGTCGCCAGGAGGAATCACCCCGCAGGGATCAGACGGGGAGCGGGACCGGCTCGTCTCCCGTCCAGTCGTAGAACCCCTTGCCCGTCTTCCGCCCGTAGCGGCCCATGGAGACGATGCGCTTGAGGAGCGGCGGAGGCGCGTAGCGTTCCTCGCGGTACTCGTCGAACATGATCTCGCTGATCTTGTAGAGCGTGTCGATCCCCACGAAGTCACAGAGGGTGAAGGGGCCCATGGGGTAGCCGCACCCCAGCTTCATCCCCGTATCGATGTCCTCGATGGTGGCCACGCCTCGCTCGAGCTGCCGGATGGCGTCGAGCATGTACGGCACCAGGAGCAGGTTCACCACGAAGCCGGAGTTGTCCTTGGCGGCGATGGGTACCTTGCCCAGCGCCTTCGCGAAGGCGTGCGCCCGATCGAAGGTCTCCTCGCTCGTGGCGATGGTGCGGACCACCTCCACGAGCTTCATCACCGGCACCGGGTTGAAGAAGTGGAGCCCCACGAAGCGGTCGGCGCGGTCCGTGGCGGCCGCCATGTCGGTCACCGTGAGGGAGCTGGTGTTGGAGGCGAAGATGGTCCGATCCCCGCACAGCTCGTCCAGCTTGCCGAAGAGCTCGTTCTTGATCTCCAGCTCCTCGACGATGGCCTCCACCACCAGGTCGCAATCCTTCAGGTCCTCGACCTCGGTGACGAAGGTGAACTTCTCCCAGGCGGCGTCCCGGTCCTCCTGGGTGAGCTTCTCCTTGGCCACGGCGCGGTCCAGCGACTTGGCGATGCGGG
>CAKZOQ010000240.1 GCA_937136445.1 uncultured Gemmatimonadota bacterium | reverse complement strand
ATGTCGAAGATGGGGATCTGCACCCTGCAGTCCTATCACGGCGCCCAGATCTTCGAGGCGCTGGGCATCCACCGTTCCGTGGTGGACCGGTACTTCACCGGCACCGACTCCCGCATCCAGGGCGTCGGGCTGGACGTCCTCGCCGAGGAGGCACGCCGGCGGCACGCCCGGGCCTTCACCGAGCACGAGGGGAGCGGACGGACCCTGGACGAAGGTGGGATCTACCAGTGGCGCCAGGACGGGGAATTCCACGCCTTCCACCCCGAGGCCGTGCACCTACTGCAGCAGGCGGTACGAACCGGGGACTACGCCGTCTACCGGCGCTACGCCGAACGGGTGGACGCCGACACCACCCGGCCCGTCACCCTTCGGGGCCTCCTGGACTTCGCCGAGGACCGGGAGCCGGTTCCGCTGGACGAGGTCGAGTCGGAGACCGAGCTGCTGACGCGGTTCAAGACCGGCGCCATGTCCTTCGGCTCCATCAGCAAGGAGGCCCACGAGTCGCTGGCCATCGCCATGAACCGGGTGGGCGGGAAGTCCAACTCCGGCGAGGGTGGCGAGGACGCGGCGCGCTTCACCCCGGACCCCAGCGGCGACTCCCGCTCCAGCGCCATCAAGCAGGTGGCCTCGGGGCGGTTCGGCGTCACCTCCGAGTATCTCACCAGCGCCCGGGAGATCCAGATCAAGATGGCCCAGGGCGCGAAGCCGGGAGAGGGGGGCGAGCTCCCGGGGAAGAAGGTGTACCCGTGGATCGCGCGGGTGCGTCAGTCCACGCCGGGGGTGGGCCTCATCTCACCACCGCCGCACCACGACATCTACAGCATCGAGGATCTGGCCCAGCTCATCCACGATTTGAAGAACGCCAACCCGTCCGCACGCATCAACGTGAAGCTGGTGAGTGCGGTGGGGGTGGGCACCATCGCCGCCGGCGTGGCCAAGGGGAAGGCGGACATCATCCTGGTCAGCGGGAACGACGGCGGCACCGGGGCCAGCCCCCAGACGAGCATCAAGCACGCCGGTCTGCCCTGGGAGCTGGGCCTCGCCGAGACCCACCAGACGCTGGTCCTCAACCGGCTCCGCGACCGGGTCCGGCTGGAGACCGACGGCCAGCTCAAGACCGGACGGGACCTGGCGGTGGCGGCCCTCCTGGGGGCCGAGGAGTTCGGCTTCGGCACCACCGCCCTCATCGCGCTGGGCTGCATCATGATGCGGGTCTGCCACCTGGACACCTGCCCCGTGGGCGTGGCCACCCAGAACCCGGAGCTGCGCAAAAAATTCCCCGGCCGGCCGGAGTACGTGGAGAACTTGCTCCGCTTCATCGCCCGGGACCTCCGGGAGCACATGGCCCGGCTGGGCTTCCGCACGCTGGACGAGATGGTGGGACGGGTGGACGCGCTGCGCCAACGGGAGGTGGATCACTGGAAGGCCCGGAGCGTGGACCTCTCGCCCCTCCTCACCAAGCCCGAGATGGGTCCCGAGGTCCGGCGGCACTGCTGCATCGCCCAGGACCACGGTCTGGATCAGTCCCTGGACCGGACCACCCTCCTGGAGCTCTGCGAGCCGGCGCTCCAGCACGGGGCCACGGTCCGCTCCGAGCTCCCCATCCGGAACATCAACCGTGTGGTGGGGACGCTGGTGGGCCACGAGCTGACCAAGCGCTACGGTGCGCCGGGCCTGCCGGACGACACCATCCACCTCACCTTCCGCGGGTCCGCCGGCCAGAGCTTCGGCGCCTGGGTCCCGCCGGGGATGACCCTCCGGCTGGTGGGGGACGCCAACGACTACTTCGGGAAGGGGCTCTCCGGGGGACGGCTGATCCTCCTCCCGCCGGAGAAGGTGACCTTCGACCCTGGTAGCCAGATCGTCACGGGGAATGTGGCGCTCTATGGAGCCACGGGCGGCGAGGCCTACATCCGCGGGGTGGCGGGCGAACGCTTCTGCGTGCGCAACAGCGGCGTCCGGGCCGTGGTGGAGGGCGTGGGCGATCACGGCTGCGAATACATGACCGGGGGACGGGTGGTGGTGCTGGGTCCCACCGGCCGCAACTTCGCCGCCGGCATGTCGGGCGGGGTGGCCTGGGTGCTGGACGTGGACGGTGGGTTCGAGGACCGGTGCAACCAGGAGATGGTCACGCTGGAACGGCCCCGCGACCCCGAGGAGATGGAGGAGGTCCGCCGCCTGGTGATCCGCCATCGGGACCTCACAGGC
>CAKZOQ010000239.1 GCA_937136445.1 uncultured Gemmatimonadota bacterium | reverse complement strand
GATGACCCTCCTCGGAATGTGGTTCCTCATGGGCCACGCTCCCGATTCCCTCACCAACGGCGCCCGCTGGCTGCGCTTCGGCTCGGCGGCGTGGCGCGGGCGACAGGCCTGCGAGAGGTGCGGCCACGAGTTCACGGCGGTGAAGTTCCGGGACCGCGGAAGCCTTGGGCTCTTCGCCAGCGAGAGGGGAGGCGTGGAGCTGGTCTACCGATGCCCCCGGTGTGGCGTGTACCGGGACGGCGGGCTGCACCTCCAGGGCGAGGAGGCCGAGCACGCCCTGCGACGGGTGCTGGCCTACCACCACTTCGAGGGGGCTTCGGAGCGTCGGGTGAAGTCGGCCTCCCGCCTCATCCAGGAAGCCGGTACGGCGCAGGACCTCACCCGCATCGTCGTGAAGGACGGCAAGCGCCTGGGGGCGCTCCAGCGAACCGGCGCCATCGCCCTGGAGATCGCCGCCAACGAGTCGGCGGAGCAGCACCTCCTGGAGCTGGAGCTGGCGGAGCTGGAGGCACGTTGGAAAAAGGAGGAGGAGTTGGCTGGGATCATCGACGGAGAACTGACCCCCCTGCCCCTCCTGGAATCCGTGCGGCGCGCGGTCACGGGGCGCGGTTGACCGGCCTTCGGCGCGCCACCGCCGGCGCCCTCCTCCTGGCACTTGTCGTGGCCCTGGCGGCCTGCACGCCTCCGCATCCGGCGGCCGATGGCCGTCCGGTGGTGGCGGTGACCATCTTCCCGGTGGCCGACCTGGTGAGCACCCTCGCCGGCGGGGCCGTCCAGGTGGAGACCCTCCTCCCCCCCCGGGCCTCTCCCGCCACCTGGGAGATCACCCCCCGGCAGGTGCGGGCGGTGGCGGAGGCTCGAGGCCTGGTCTCGGTGGGGGCGGAGCTGGACGGCTGGGCCGCCCGCCTGCTCCCGGACGAGCGCACTCCGACCCACCTGCGGCTCACCGACGGCCTGGAGCTCCGGGCGGCGGACCACACCCATGGCGAGCCCGGAGCGGGCGCCGAAGGAGACGATCACGAGGAGGGCGCGCATGGCGACCCCCACCTGTGGCTGGACCCCCTCCTGGTCCGGGACGGCGTCCTCCCGCGGCTGGCGGCGCTCCTGGCAGAGCTCGCCCCCGATTCCGCCGACGCCATCCGGGCTCGGCGCGTGGCGTTGGCCGACTCCCTCACCTGGTTGGACACCGACATCCGTGCTCTTCTGGCCGGCTTCGACGACCGACGCTACGTCGCCACCCACGGTGCCTGGAGCTACTTCGCTGCCCGGTACGATCTGGAGCCCCTGGGGAGCATCTACGAACGCCCCGGTCACCAGCCGTCCGCCCGGGGGCTCGCCGACCTGGTCCGGGCGGGGCGCGCGGCCGGTCTCCGAGTGGTCCTGGCCGAGCCGCAGCTCGCCTCGGGCGCCGGCGAGGCGCTGGCCCAGGAGCTCGATGGCGAGATCCGCGTGGTGGATCCGCTGGGGGGGCCGGGACTGGAAGGCCGGGAGAGCTACCTTTCCATGATGCGCTTCAACGCCCACGCCTTCCGCGCCACCCTCACCCGGCCATGACCCCCTCGGATTCCTCTCCCGCCATCGTCCTGGACGACATCTACGCCGCCTATTCGGGGAGGCCGGCGCTGGAGGGTGTGTCGCTGGAGGTGTCCCGTGGCTCCTTCGCCGCCCTCCTGGGGCCCAACGGTGCCGGAAAGAGCACCCTGCTTCGCATCGTCCTTGGGCTGGTGGAGCCCGTCTCGGGCCGGGTGGAGGTCTTCGGCCGACCCCCCGGGGCCTCGGATGCGCCGGTGGGCTACGTGCCCCAGGCCGTCTCCCTCCCCCGGGGCTTTCCCATCTCCGTGGCGGAGGTCGTGCTCATGGGCCGCTACGGCCTCCTGGGGGCCGGTCGGCGCCCGGGTGCCGAGGATCGCCGTCGCTCGGCGGAAGCGTTGGATCAGGTGCAGATGGGTGAGTACGCCCAGCGCCGCTTCCAGGACCTCTCCGGCGGACAGCAGCAGCGGGTGCTCATCGCCCGGGCCCTGGCGGGCGAGCCCGAGCTGCTGCTTCTGGACGAACCCACCGGGGGGCTGGACGCGGGGTCCCGGGCGCGATTCTATGCTCTCGTCTGCGACCTCCAGCACGAGCGTGGCCTCACCCTCCTCTGTGCCACCCACGACCTGGACGTGGTGGCGGAGCACGCCGACGAGCTCATCCTCCTGGATCGCTCCATCCGGCTCCAGGGGCCCACGAGGGAGGTGCTCCACGATCGGATGGTGGCCCAGGGGTACCCGGTGCCGGCGGACCATCGCCACGCGTCCCACGGGCACGGCCCGGACCACCACCACGGCGACGACACCGGCCCTCCCACGCCGTGACCGACTTCCTCTCCTTCGGCTTCCTCCAGCGGGCGCTCCTCACCGGGACCTTCCTCGGCGTGACCTGCGCGGTCCTGGCCTTCTTCGTGGTCCTTCGCCGGATGGCCTTCGTGGGGGTGGGCCTCTCCCATGCGGCGCTGGGCGGGGTGGCCGCCGGGGTCGTGTCGGGTCTCCCGCCCCTTCCGGCTGCGGCGGTCTTCACGGTAGGGGTGGCGTGGGTCATCGGGTGGCTGGGGGATCGCTCGGAGATCTCCGAGGACACGGCCATCGGGGTCTTCTTCCCGACGGCCATGGCGCTCGGCGTCCTCCTGATCAGCCTCTCCCCGCGCTACCAGCAGGACCTCCTTGGCTATCTCTTCGGCAACATCCTGTCCGTGCGTGCCGGCGAGGTCCTCCCCATGGCTGCCTTCTCGGTGGTCACCCTTGGACTCCTCGGGTACTGGTTCAAGGAGCTCCTCTTCATCGGGGTGGACGAGGATGCAGCCCGGGCGGCGGGCCTCCCGGTCACGCCGCTCCGCTACCTCCTCCTCAC
>CAKZOQ010000238.1 GCA_937136445.1 uncultured Gemmatimonadota bacterium | reverse complement strand
TCGTTCTGGGTGGCACTGGGGAAGGCGCATTCGGCCTCCCGGGCCCACAGCTCGTTCGTGTCGGCATCCGGATCCGCCGGAACGAACTCGACGTCGAACGCTTCGGCGTACTCGGAGATGCGGCCCCGGCGCTCGTTCTTGAGCTCCTTGATCCAGGCCAGCTTGTCCTCGTCGATCCCGTCCGGATCCCATACATGGCCGTCGGAATCGGAGAGGGTCAGCACCGTGGCACCGAGCTCCAGGAGCTTCTCGGTGGTGTAGAGGGCGACGGTGCCACTGCCCGAAATCAGGCAGCGCTTGCCCTCCAGGTCCTCGTCCCGGGTGGCCAGCATCTCCCGTGCGAAATACACGGAGCCATAGCCGGTGGCCTCGGGCCGGATGAGCGATCCGCCCCACTCCAACCCCTTCCCGGTGAGAACGCCACTGAACTCGTTGGCCAAGCGCTTGTACTGCCCGAAGAGGAAGCCGATCTCCCGGGCGCCTACACCGATGTCTCCAGCAGGCACGTCTCGGTCGGGCCCGATGTGGCGGTGGAGCTCCGTCATGAAGCTCTTGCAGAAGCGCATGATCTCCCCGTCGCTCCGGCCCTTGGGATCGAAGTCGGCGCCGCCCTTCCCTCCGCCCAGAGGAAGCCCCGTGAGGGCGTTCTTGAAGACCTGCTCGAAGGCCAGGAACTTGAGCATTCCCAACGTCACGGAGGGGTGGAATCGGAGGCCACCCTTGTACGGGCCGATGGCCGAATTCATCTCCACCCGATAGCCCCGGTTCACCTGGACGGCCCCCTCGTCGTCCACCCAGGGGACGCGGAAGGTGATGACCCGTTCGGGCTCCACCAGCCGTCCCAACACGTTGCGCTCGTCGCCGTACCTGGGTTCCTCCTCCAAGGCCGGCCCCAGGGTACCGAGAACCTCCGCCACGGCCTGGTGGAACTCCGTCTCGTGGGGATCTTTGGCCTTCACCGCGTCGAGGATCGAGGGTATGGGCTCCGGCAGGCTCACGGCGGGGACTCCCTGGTTGGATGTGATGGGCGGGCGGGCTCGTTCCACACGGGGGGAATCAAGGATAACAGAGCCCCATACCTAGACAAAACCAGAACAGAAGGGAGCAATACCTTGACATTGATTATACAAACGGCCATCATGCAGCTTCATCATTGGACGATCACTCTGCACCACGGAGAACACCCATGTCGGATGTCACCACCAACTGGCCCGAGCTGGCCATCGGCCTCTACGACCGTCTCACCGGACGCAATGCTCAGATCACCTACGAGGTGAGCGATCTCGAGGTTGCCGTTCCTTCCAAGGTGGGTGCCGGCGCCGACCATGCCATCTGGAAGCTCGACGGCACTGTCAGCATCCATACGCACGATCGTACCGACGGGTAGTCCGGTGCCCGCCCCGACCTCCGTCCGCGCCGACCTTTCCCTTCGGGGTCCCGGCGGCACCGTGGTTGTGCGCGGACGGGGTCAGCGGGTGGTTCTGGACGCCGAATCCTGGGGAGCGTTCTGGAGTCTCCTCAGCACCCGTCCCCTGCGCCGGATCCTGTTGCGGTCTGGCGCACTGGCGAACGAGATCGGGATCGGCGTGTACCTTTCGCTCCCGGGACTCCCTGCCCTTGCGGTCCCTCGATGGCTTCTCGCCCGGGGATTGCAGCGTGTGGGTGCGTGATCTCCGGGCCACGTTGCCCCCTTCTTCTTCGTTCCGAGGCGATCCATGCGCGTCCTCGTGACCGGCGCCACCGGCTACATCGGTGGACGTCTCATTCCCAGGCTTCTGAAGGAGGGGCACGACATCCGCATCCTCGTGCGGGATCGTGAGCGAGCGGAGAGTCTTCTCTGGTCGGACGCCGTAGAGATCGTCGAGGGCGACCTCCACGAGCCCGACACGCTCGCCCCGGCGTTCGAGGATATCGAAGTCGCCTACTACCTCGTCCACTCCATGTGCGGCGGAGACGACTTCGTGGAGAAGGACCGGCAGGCCGCCCGCAACTTCGCCACCGCCGGATCGCAGCTGCGCCAGGCCATCTATCTCGGCGGCATCCTCCCGGAAGGCGCCAGCAACTCCGACCACCTCCGGAGTCGGGCCGAGGTGGGGGAAATTTTGCGCGAATCGCTCCCCACCACCGAGTTTCGGGCCGGTCCCATCATCGGGAGCGGCTCGGCGTCCTTCGAAATGGTCCGCTACCTCACCGAGCGGCTTCCGGTGATGGTCGCCCCCAAGTGGATCCTGAATCACGTCCAGCCGGTGGCCGTGCGAGATGTCCTCACCTACCTGACGGGCGCCCTGGGACGACCCGAGAGCGAAGGCGTGATCAACATCGGGACGCGGCCCATGACCTTCCGGGCGATGATGCACGGGTACGCCAGCGTGCGGGGGCTCCCCCGGGTCATCATCCCTCTTCCCATCCTCGCCCCCCGCCTGGCGGCGCTCTGGGTGGGACTCGTCACCCCCATCCCCAACTGCATGGCGGTTCCCCTGGTGAAGGGGATGGTGGCTCCGGTGGTCGCCGACACCGCGAGGGCACGGGAGCTCTTCCCGGACATCGAGCCGCTTCCCTACACGGTGGCGGTGGAGAAGGCGACGGAGAAGACCGATCTCCGCCGGGTGGACACCCGCTGGAGCGGGGCACTGGGTGGCGGCGCCGACGTCCACCTGGAGGATCGGGAGGGCCTCGTGCGGGAGGTGCGTTCCCGGACCGTGGAGGCCCCGGCATCGTCGGTGTACCGGGCCTTCACCAGCCTGGGGGGCGAGACGGGGTGGCTGGTCTGGGAGTGGGCCTGGGAGGTCCGCGGCTTGATGGACCAGATCGTCGGCGGACCGGGACTGCGCCGAGGACGGCGGGATCCCGAGGACGTCCACACCGGCGAGGCCATCGACTTCTGGCGGGTGGAGGCGGCCCAGCCACCCTCTCTCCTGCGCCTCCGTGCCGAGATGAAGGTGCCCGGCCGGGCGTGGCTCCAGTTCGAGGCCATCCCCCAGGAGGATGGCACCACCCGGCTGGTGCAAACCGCCATGTTCCAGCCGACCGGCTTCTTCGGATGGGTCTACTGGTACGGGGTGTACCCCTTCCACGGGCGGATCTTCAGCGACATGGTCGATGCGGTGGCGCAGCGGGCTCGCACCCTGCACGCCGAATCCGCCGCCGAAGCGGCGGCCTGAGGTGCGGCCAAGGCTCACCCGGAGCTTCGCCGCACCCGTCCGGGCTCCAGCCCGCCGCCGTGGAGGATCTTCGCCTGGAGGCGGCGCCCCTCCTCCTCCGTGAAGTCCCGCACCGCCTCCAGCTTTCCGGCCAGCGCCCGGTAGTCCTCCTCGGGGAACTCCTCCCCTTCGGCGTGACGGAGCGAACCCTCCAGCGACTCCAGCTCACGGAGGGCCTTCTCGGCGGCACGTCGGAGACGATTCAGGGCCTTTCGGGCTTCGGACTCGGCAGAGGTAGGGGCCATGGCGGGAATCGGGCTACAGGATGCGGTGAGGCGGGTTGGTCGGGCGCCCCGAAACGTCGTGTCCGATCACCGCCCCTGCAACGAGGCCGTCGGGCTACACCGCCCCGTCAGAAGCGAGCCTGGAAGAGGGTGAGGCCCAGCCCGGCCTTCCGCTCCGGGCCCCGCGGACCCGGGACCTCCCGCACCACCGGGAAAGGGACCGGAGTGCCCAGGCGGACCGTCCCCTCCTGCATCGAGAAGAGTGCCGCCTCCGGTGCCCCCTCGGACGCACCGGACGCATCCAGGCTCCGGGACGCGCCGATGCCGATGCCCAGCCCTACGACGCTCGTCGCCAGGGGGATCCCGATGGCCACCTTCTCGTCGTCGGGCTGGACGAGGAGGTCGATGCCCAGACCTGCGAGGCCGCCCAGCACCCCACCGATGCTCACCGCCCGCCAGCGGTCCCGGCTCCAGCCCAGACGGGGGGTGCCCAGAGCGGCCGCCACGAGGCCGGCGTTGCCTCCGACCAGGGCGGCGGCGAGTTGGTCGTCGCCCTCCAGGTCCACGAGCTCTCCGAACGCCGCACCGAACCAGGTGCCCCAGAGCGCGCCGAAGTTGGCGCCGGTGGCGGAGGCCGAGGAGACACCTCCCCGGGCCAGGGCGACCCCGGTGCCCAACCCGACCAGTCCACCCACCACCATGGCCGCCAGCGCCTCCTCGCCGTCGTCCTCACCCTCGAAGCAGAAGGAGGAGTCCGCCGGGCACGTCTCCTCCACCCCCCAGTCGAAGACCTCTCTCCATCCGAATCCCTGCCAGGTTCCCCAGGTACCCCCGAAGGTGATGGCGCGCGCCTGCCCCAGGGTCAGCCCCGAGGAGTTGGCCGCGGTCCGCCCCACCAGGAACCCGGTGGGGGCGCCCACCAGAAGTCCCAGACCGTAGGGCTCCGAGTCGTCGGCCCCGAAGGCGCCGGGGATGGCCAGGCCCAGCCACGCCCCGTACAGCGTGCTCCACACCTGGAGCTCCACCGCCCCGCTCCCCTCCACCTCTCCAGAGGGGAACTCGGGGGTGTCCCGGAGGAGTGTGCCGGCGTCCTGCGCCGCCACCGTCCCGGGATAGCGCGCCACGATGTGCCGGAGGAGGGCCCGGGCCACCTCGTCCTCGCCATTCCGCTGGAAGCCCCGAGCCGTCTCGAGGAGGACCGCCGCCGAGTCCGACGGAGACACCTGGATGGGTGTCTGGGCCGACGCAGGAGCAGGAGCACCGGCTCCGGTCAGCGACAGGAGCAGCGCCAGGAACAGGGCCGAGGAGAACCGCAGGGGTGTGGGTGCCATGGTGGAGGCGTCGAAGGCGGGAGGCATCGGTGCCGCGCCCGACAGGAGCGGCCACTCCAGACTACGAGCGGCAGGCGTCCGACGTGTCACCCGCAGGAGCCCCGAGGCCCCGGAACTCGCGTCCCGGCAGGGGTTACGGCTGCACATCATGGACATTCTCGACTACCTCGTGGTGGGCGCCGGGCCGTGCGGCATCGCCGTCGGCGCCGCTGCCGAGAAGGCCGGCGCCTCCTGCAAGCTCTTCGACAAGGGCCCGCTCACCGCGTCGATCCTGGATTACCCGTACTACATGGAGTTCTTCAGCACCGCCAGGATGCTGGAGATCGGGGACATCCCCTTCACCATCCCCGCCGACAAACCCACCCGTCGGGACGCCCTGGCCTACTACCGCTTCGTGGTGGAGCGTCGGGAGATCGACGTCCACCAGTACGAGGAGGTGGTGGAGGTCGCCGGCATGGAGGGGGACTTCCGCGTCCGCACCCGGACTCTTTCCGGCGAGTCGCGCACCTACCGGACCCGGGCGGTGGTGGTGGCCACTGGCGGGTTCCACGAGCCCAACTTCCTGAACGTGCCCGGCGAAGAGCTCCCCAAGGTCCGGCACTACTACAAGGAGCCCTACCCCTACTTCGATCAGGACGTGGTGGTGGTGGGCGGCCGGAATTCCGCCGTGGAATCGTCGCTGGAGATGTACCGCAACGGGGCCCGCGTGACCCTGGTCCACTTCGAGGACTGGATCGATGACGGAGTGAAGTCGTGGGTGGTCCCCGACATCACCAACCGGCTGGAGCGGGAGGAGATCGCCTCCTACTTCCAGCACCGCGTCGCGGAGATCGCGCCGAGCACGGTGCGGCTTCGCCACGAGCGCACGGGCGAGATCACCGAGATCGACAACGACTTCGTCCTGGCCATGACGGGATGGCGCGCCGACCCGGGCCTCCTCCGCTCCCTCGGTGTCTCCATCGATGAGGAGACCGGGATACCCGCCCACGATCCCGCCACCATGGAGACCGACGTACGCGGCGTGTTCATCGCTGGGGTCATCGCGGCGGGACACGACGCCAACAAGGTGTTCATCGAGAACGGTCGGGAGCACGGCGAGCTCATCGTGGGTCGCCGCGCACCGGCGGCCCTCTGAGCCGTGGGGCGCGGTAGCAGCCGGCGGGGCCGTTCAGACGACCCGTCTCGTCGCCAGCGTCCCACCCGGCCCGGTTCCTCCGCGGGAGGCCCCGACGCCGGTCTCCTGGGCACCATCCCCACCGCCGCGCTGGACCTGCACGGTGACCACGCCCGGGAGGCGAATCGGCGGGTGCGTGACTTCCTCCAGACCCAGGCCCGTGTAGCCCCGGGGGAGGTCGTCCACATCGTCACGGGGAGCGGGATCGGATCGCCCGGCGGGCCAGTCCTGCGGGGGCAGGTGGGCGAGCTCCTGGCCCACGAGCTGAGCCGCCTCGTCGACGAGTACCGACTGGACCTGCACCGAGGAGGATGGCTGGTCCGGGTCCGACCACGGTGAGTCCCGGGTCCGACAGCGGTCGGGCCGCACCGGGGCGCGTTCCATGCGGATCCATCCGGCGCCGAATGGCGTCAGATCGTCGGCCGCACCACATTGGAAGGTCACGAGCCCCATCAACGTCCGCACTTCCCGACCCGAGTTGCCGTGTCTGAGCATCCCGCCATCCGAGTCCAGGCCCTCCGCGATCTGAGCCTCCTGGACACTCCGCCGGAGGAGCGGTTCAACCGGCTCACCCGACTCGCCCGCCGCCTCTTCGACGTGGCGCGCGCTTCGGTCCACCTCCAGGCCGAGGACCAGCTCTGGTCGAGCTATCCCCACCGGGCCCGGGAGGACCGCACCGCCGAGTCGCAGTTGCTGGCCCGGATCGAGCCCACCGAATCCATCTGGGTGGTCCCCGACGCGGTGGAGGACGATCGCTTCCGGGGGGACCCCATGGTGGGCAAGGGCGGAGGCGTGCGCTTTCTGGCCGGAGCGCCGGTGCGGTCCTCCGCGGGCCACATCCTGGGCACCCTGGCCATCATGGACTCCCGGCCCAGGGACCCGGGGGACGAGGATGTCGCCCTGTTGCGGGATCTGGCGGACCTGGTGGAGCGGGAGTTCGCGGCGCTGGAGCTCGCCACCGTCGATGCGCTCACGGGCCTCACCAACCGCCGCGGCTTCAACGCCATCTCCCTGCACACCCTGGCCATCTGCCGTCGGCTGGACCGGGCCGCCACCCTCCTCCTCTTCGATCTGGACGACTTCAAGGAGATCAACGACACCCTGGGTCATCAGGCGGGAGACGAAGCACTCCGCGCCTTCGCCACCCTCCTCGAAAGGACCTTCCGGGATTCGGACGTGGTCGCCCGACTGGGTGGAGACGAGTTCACGGTCCTCCTCAGCGGGGCCACGCCCGAGCAGGTGAAGCGACCCCTCAGCATCCTCCGCCTGCGGTTGGATCAGCGGAACGAGGCGGCCCCGGAAGGTGGTGAGCTCGCCTTCAGCGTAGGCGCCGCCGCCTACGACCCCGACGTGCATCGGGACGTAAGCGATCTCGTTGCGGTGGCGGATGAGCTCATGTATGCCGACAAGGGGGTCCGGCTGCGGGCCCAGAGCTGACGGGGTGCGACCGGCCCCGCGTCAGTCGGCCGCGTCGGGGCGCTCCGGCACCAGTCGTTCGGGGTCGGCGCCGCGACGGACGTAGGCCAGCGCCACCGTCTCTCCGAAGCGTGGAGACTGGACGGCGGAGGTGACTACCGCCGCCGGTCTCTGCGGCCGGTCCCACCCGGGATCGAAGAGCTCGGTGCCCGCCGCCGGCGTCGGGAGGTCGCCCAGGTGGATGCGGGTCAGCGAGCGATTCACCTGCCCCCGGTCCCGGATCCGGACGATGACCTCCTGCCCGGTATAGCACCCCTTCTGGTAGTCGATGGCGCGATCGTGGATGCCCGCCTCCACGGGGATGGTCGCATCGTCCACGTCGGCTCCATAGGACGGACGTCCCGCTTCCACCCGGAGGGTCTCCCAGACGCCGGCACCCGCCGGGCGCGCCCCCGCGGACACCAGAGCGTTCCAGAGGGCGGCTACGGCCTCCCGGGGTCCCACCACAGAGAAGGCCGTCGGCCATACCTGGGCCGTCCGCGTGACCAGGAGGGCCTCCGCGGCGTCGGTGCCCGCGGCCCGGAACTCACCCTCCTCCAACTCCTCCAGCTCCGCCGCCTCCACACGGAGTCCCAGCGCCGTCCGCGACAGGAGCGCGGCAGCCTCGGGACCCGTCACCGATACCATGGCCGTGCCCCCGGAGACGTCCTCCACCCCGGCCATCCGCGGCGGCAGGAAGGTCCCGAAGTGGCGGAGGAGTCCCGCACGACCCGCCACCGGCACGTCCAGGAGAAAGCCGTCCTCCACCTCGTCGGGGCCCAGGGACCAGCTCCAGAGGTCGGAGACCACCTTTCCCTTCGCGGTGAGCACGCAGTGGTAGGTGGCTCGGCCATGGAGCACCTCACCGGGACCTCCTTCGTTCCCGGCGGGCTCCGGCGTCGGCGCCACCGGCAGGGTGCCGGTGAGGATCCCGTCCAGCATCTGCCCCGGGGCTCGTCCGCGGATGCGGAGACGGGTGCGATGACTCCGATCGAAGACGGCGACGCCCTCCGAGGCGGCCGCATACTCCTCCGCCGGGCTGCCGAAGTTCCGGATCACCTCCTGTTCGTGGAGGGTCCCGGTCCGGGCGCCCTCCACCTTCATCGCCGCCGACAACGGCGAAGGACCCGATTCGCTCACAGCGTGTCGCCGTCCATGGGACCGGACCCGGTGCGGAGGTCCCGCACCAGGTCCTCGATCCGCTCGGCATCGGAAGCCTGAGGGGCCAGCTCCAGGTAGGCCTCGAGCTGCTCCACGGCGTCCTCCCGTCGCCCCAACCGGGCCAGCAGGAGGCCGCGAGCCCGGTTCTCACCCCGGGAGGTGGGCCGCAGCAGGAGGATGCGTTCCACCGCGGCCAGCGCCCGCCGGTCGTCATCGACGTTGGCGTATACGCCTTTGAGGTTGGTGAGGAGTCGGGTGAGCATGTCCCGCTTGCCCGCCCTCCGCAGGAACTTGTCCTGCATCCGCACCATTCCGCCGTAGACCCGGTCCAGGAGCTGCTGGGCCTCCTCCTCGAAACGGGTTTTCCCCCCGTCGAACGGGTCGATGAGGAGCCGGATGGCGTCGCCCTGAAAGCGCACCAGGAAGTGGCCGGGGAAGTTCACCCCCTCCAACGGCAGATCGAGACGCCACCCCGTCTCCAGGAGGACCATGCCCAGGCTGAGCGGGATCCCCAGACCCCGGTCCAGGA
>CAKZOQ010000237.1 GCA_937136445.1 uncultured Gemmatimonadota bacterium | reverse complement strand
GGAGAAGACCACCACGGGTCGCGGGTCGTCATGCACGGGCCCCCTTCCTCCCCAGCCCCGGGTCTCCCGGGGCGGCTCGGGCCACGGAGATGAGGATCCCCAACGCCGCCATCGTCACCAGCAGGTTCGAGCGACCGTAGCTGACGAGGGGGAGCGCCAGCCCCGTCGTCGGCACCAGCCCGAGCCCCACGGTCATGTGGAGGGTCGCCTGGAGGGCGACGAGGCTCGTGAAGCCGATGGCCAGGAGCTCGCCGAAGAGGTCGGGAGCCCGACCCGCGATGCGGAATCCCACCAGGACGATGGCCAGGTAGAGGGCTACCAGAAAGACGACGCCCAGGAGGCCCCACTCCTCGCCGAGCATGGCGAAGATGAAGTCGTTGTGAGGCTCCGGGAGGAAGCCGTACTTCTGCCGGCCCTCGCCGAAGCCCACCCCCGTCAGCCCGCCGGAGCCGAGCGCCACCAGCGACTGCCGGACCTGGAACCCCGCCCCCGCGGGGTCCGCCGCCGGGTTCAGGAAGGCCTCGAGCCGCTCGGCGCGGAATCCCACGGCGAGCTGATCCTTCAGAAGAGGCACCGCCAGGAGCCCCAGGAAGAGGAAGTGACCGATGCGCGCCCCGGCGGCGAAGACCACCACCATGCCCAGGAGGAGGATCAGGCAGGCCGTGGAGAGATCCGGCTCCAACATCACGGGGACGAGGAGGGCCGCCCACACCAGGAAGAAGGGCCCCAGCCCCCGGGTGAGGCTCCGGAAGTGGTGGCGCTTCCGCACCGCCATGAAGGCCGTCCAGACGACGATGGCGATCTTGGCGAACTCCGAGGGCTGGACGGTCACGGACCCCAGTCGCAGCCACCGGCGAGCTCCCTTGATCTCCGGGGCGATCCCCTCGGTCCAGGGGAGGACGATGAGGATCAGGAGGGCCGCCGATCCCCAGAGGAGGGGCCAGGCCAGGTGCTCCCACAGGCGGTACGGAATCGCCGCACAGA
This sequence comes from uncultured Gemmatimonadota bacterium, assembly GCA_937136445.1. GTDB lineage: Bacteria > Gemmatimonadota > Gemmatimonadetes > Longimicrobiales > Gaopeijiaceae > JAJCZZ01. The sequence goes on along the minus strand of CAKZOQ010000237.1, from coordinate 3,997 downwards.
TCCCCAGGGCCACCAACCCCATGAGGGCGCCCCCGGCCTGCCGGACGACGAAGTAGGTGTCCGGAAGATTCTGGCGCAGGGCCAGCACGGAGCTGGCGCTGTACAGGGTGACGAGCCCCGCCGAGAGAAGGAGGAGGGTCAACAGGAGAATCGCCGCCGGCTCCCAGCCCCGACCCAGCCCCGACTCGGGGAGGTTGGCCGCGCCGGTGGGCGCCAGATCCACGGGGGGGCTCATGCCGGCAGCTCCCGCACCAGCGCCTCGAACCGACGTCCCCGGTCCTCGTAGTCCTCGAACATGTCGAAGGAGGAGCAGGCCGGAGAGAGGAGGACCAGATCGCCGGTGTGGGCGGTGGCCTCGGCGGCGCGAACCACCGCGGCGAAGTCGTCGCCCATGAGGCGGACCGTCGTCCCGGACTCCTCCAGCGCACCCGCCAGCCGGGTCCCTGCGGCGCCGTAGGCCAGGACGGTCCGGACCCCGTCCAACGCCTGAAGGAGACGACCGAAGTCCTCTCCCTTGTCCTTCCCTCCGGCCAGGAGGATCACCGGCCGATCCAGGCTCTCCAGCGCGCTCCAGGTGGCGGCCACGTTGGTGGCCTTGGAGTCGTTCACCCAGAGGACGCCGGCGCGCTCCCGCACCGGGGCCAGCCGGTGGGGGAGGGGGCGGGCGGTCCTGAGGCCTCGGGCCAGCGCGTCCGGCGTGGCCCCGGCCAGGCGGGCCGTGAGGGCGGCGGCCAGGGCGTTGAGGCGGTTGTGCCGGCCCAGGAGGGGGAGCTCCTCGCCTTCCAGGAGCCGCGCGCCGTCCAGGGTGAGGCTGTCGCCGTCCAGGAGGGCCCGGAGCTCCCCGGCATCGTCCCCGGTGAGCGCGCTGCCCTCCCCCGCAACCCCGAAGCGGTGCCGTCGGCCGGGCACGTCCTCCACGAGTCCCTCCACGGCCTCGTCTCCGGCCGGGAGCACCCAGTCGGAGTCGTCGGTGGCGTGGTCGAAGAGCCGAGCCTTGTCCGCGTAGTAGGCCTCCACCGACCCCTCGTAGTGGTCCAGGTGGTCCGGGGCCAGGTTGAGCAACACCCCGATGTCCGGGTCCAGCGTCTCCACGGCGCCGAGCTGGAAGGAGGACAGCTCCAGGACGTACCACTCCGGCGCCGGCTCCAGGAGAGCCAGCTCGGAGGCCGTGGGGGCCAGACCGCCTCCGACGTTTCCGCCGGCGGCCGCCGTGAAGCCCGCTTCGTCGAGGAGGTGTGCAGTCATGAGGGTGGTGGTGGTCTTTCCGTTGGTGCCGGTGATGGCGATCAGTGGACCCGTGAAGAACCGAACGGCGAGCTCGGGCTCGCTGATCCACGGAACACCGCGGCGTCGGAGCTCCTGGAGGACCGGTGCCCTGGGAGGGATGCCGGGGCTGACGACGACGAGGTCGGCTCGCGCCACGCGGGAGAGGTCGTGTCCTCCCCACGCCACGTCGGCGCCCTCCGCTCGGAGGTCGTCGGCCGCACGAGCTGAAGCTGTGGGTTGAGCGCTCTGATCCGAGACATAGACCTGTGCTCCTTCGTGGAGGGCCAATCGGGCCGCGGCTCGTCCGCTGGCTCCGAGGCCGAGGATTGCGATGTGTGCTCCGTCCAACTCCGCCATGGGCTCGGCCTCACCGGATCTTGAGGGTGCTCATGGCGACCATGGCGCAGAGGATCCCCAGGATCCAGAAGCGCGTGACCACCTTGGTTTCCGGCCATCCGAGCTTCTCGAAGTGGTGGTGGATGGGGGCCATCCTGAAGATCCGGCGGCCCTCTCCGAACCGGCTCCGGGTGTAGCGGAACCATCCCACCTGGGCCATGACGCTGACCCCCTCCAGGACGAACACTCCCCCGACGATGACCAGGAGGAACTCCGACTTGAGGAGGATGGCCATGACCCCCAGCGACCCCCCCAGGGAGAGGGAGCCGGTGTCGCCCATGAAGACCTGCGCCGGGTGGGCATTGAACCAGAGGAACCCGATGGCTCCTCCGGCCAGCGCCATGGCGAAGATGGACAGCTCGCCGGAGCCCGGGAGGTAGAAGAGTCCCAGGTAGGAGGAGGTGTCCACGCGGCCGGTGACGTAGGCCAGGATGCCGAAGGTGGCCGAGGCGATGGCGGTGAGACCCGCGGCCAGCCCGTCCAGCCCATCGGTGAGGTTCACCGTGTTGGAGGTGCCGGAGACCACGATCCCCACGAAGACGACGAAGGCCGGCGCCCAGAAGACGGCGGACCAGTCGCTGAAGAAGGGGACGGAGGTCTGGGTGGTGGGGAGGGGCGAGATGGGCTGCCACAGCAGCAGCGCCCCGAGCCCGAGCCCGAAGGTCCACTGCCCCACCATCTTGTAGCGGGCCACCAGCCCCTCGGGACGTCCCACGACGACCTTGAGCCAGTCGTCCAGGAATCCGATGCCGCCCATCCAGAGCAGCGACAGGAGCGCCAGGAGGGTGTAGGGGTTGTCCAGCGCCGCCCAGAGGACGGTGGAGAGGGCCGCCGCCAGGATGATGATCACCCCGCCCATGGTGGGTGTCCCCGCCTTGTGGGCGTGATCTGGCCCGTGCTCCCGCACCACCTCACCCACCTTCAGACGCTCGAGCCAGCGGATGATGGCCGGCCCGGCGATGAAGGCCACCAGGAGGGAGGTCACCACGGCGCCGGCCGCCCGGAAGGTGATGTAGCGGAAGACGTTGAAGACGATGTGGACGTCGGCGAACTGGGGGAGGAGGTGGAAGAGCATCAGCCGTCCTCCCCTGCCCTGGTCGCTGCGAAGTCCCGCTCCAGCCAGGGGAGCATCCCCTCCATGGCCATCCCGCGCGACGCCTTGAGCAGGAGGGTCTCGTCTCCGCGGAGTCGGGCCCGGAGGCCGGGGTAGGCCTCCGACCAGTCCGCGGCGGTGAGGAGCTCGGGGGCGTCGGGGCGCGGAGGCAGCTCCGCCGTGTCCGGCACCTCCAGCCCCGCCGCCGCCGGGGCGAAGGCGCCGGTGGCCACCACCAGGTCCAGGCTCCGCCGCAGGGCATCGTGGAGGGTGGTCCGATGGAGTTCCGCCTCCCGCTCGCCCAGCTCCAGCATGGTCCCCAGGACCGCCACCTTCCGCCCGGCCTCGTGGGCCTCCAGGAGGTCCAGGGCCGCCCGCACGCTCTGTGGGTTCGCGTTGTAGCAGTCCACCAGCACCGTGAGGCCGCCGATGCGCCGGTGCTCGCCGCGCATTCCACTGGCCTCCACGCCTCCGATCCCCCGCGCCGCCGCTCGGGGCGACACCCCCAGGAGCTCGGCCGTCGCCAGCGCCAGGAGGGCGTTGGAGACAGCGTGCCGGCCCGGGAGGGCGAGCGCTACCGAGGCTCCGTTCCAGGAGAAGCGGTGCACGCCCCAGTGGTCGACCTCCACGCCCTGCGGACGCAGCTCCTCGTCGGCCCGGTCGCTCCACCCCGCCACCCGGACCTCGCGATCCAGGATCCGGGCCGCCTCCACCAGCTCGGCGGGCTCGTCGCCCACGACGGTCCGTCCGCCGGGAAGGGCGGCGCGGAAGAGGTCGAGCTTCTCCTCCAGGACGCCCTGCACCGAGCCCAGCTTCTCCAGGTGGCTCGCGCCCACCGTCGTGACGACGGCGATGTCCGGTCGGGCGATGTGCCCCAGGGCGCCGATCTCACCGGGCTCGTTGGTCCCGGCCTCCAGGACCACCACCTGAGCGTCGTCCGGCGTGTCCAGGAGAGTCCGGGGCAGGCCGATGCGATTGTTCAGGTTCGCCGGGGTGGCGTGGACCCGGTAGGTGGTCTTCAGCGCCCCTACCAGGAGGTCCTTTGTGGTGGTCTTCCCGGAGGATCCGGTGATGGCCACCACCGGCGCGTCCAGCGCCTGACGGCGGTGCCGCGCGAGCTCGCCCAGCGCCACCAGCGTGTCTTCCACCCGGTACAGACGAGTCTCCGGGGGCAGGTCCACCTCCCGCGAGACCACGGCCCCCAGAGCTCCGGAGACCAGGGCCTCTCCTACGAAGTCGTGG
>CAKZOQ010000236.1 GCA_937136445.1 uncultured Gemmatimonadota bacterium | reverse complement strand
GGGGCGCGGCCGGTGGACGAGGCCGTGGTGGCCTCCGGCTCCGCCTCTCCGGGACCGCAGCCCGCCACCAGGAGCACCAGGGCCCCCGCCCAGGCGCCGCGGGATGCCCGCCTCACAGCAGCTCTCCCAGGCCGAAGGTCACCGAGCCGTCCGCCGCCACCTTCCAGCCGCGGATGTTGTTCCAGTGGTAGGAGGTGCGCTCCCCTCGAGCCGCCAGGAGCTCGCGGGTGGTGGGCTGCATGTAGCCGGTTTCGTCCGTCGCACGGGAGAGGATCACCGTCTCCCGACCATCCCACTCCCAGAGGTGGCGGAAGCGGACGGGACACTTGGGAAGGACCGGCCCCTGGATCCGCGCCGGCGTCCAGCTCCGTCCGCCGTCGGTGCTCACGTCCACGCCGGTGATGCGGCCCCGACCCGTCCAGGCCTGCCCCCGGATCTCCCACCAGCCCCGATCCGGGAGGGCGTAGGGGTAGGCCGGGAAGGTGATGAGGGACTTGGCGTCCATGGTGAAGGAGAACTGACGGGCCGTCCCGTCGGACAGCGGATCGGTGTAGCGCGAGGTCTCCTCCCGGGTCATGGTGGGCCGGTCCGTGATCTCCAGGCGGCGGAGCCACTTCACCTGGGCATTCCCTTCCCACCCCGGCAGGAGGAGTCGTACCGGGTAGCCCTGCTCCGGACGGATGGCCTCCCCGTTCTGGGCGTAGACCAGGAGGGCGTCGTCCAGCGCCTTCTCCAGAGGAACGCTCCGGGCGAGCATGGCGGCGTCCCGCCCCTCCGCCAGGAGCCAGGATGCGCCCTCGCGCACCCCCACCTCGCGGAGGAGGGTGGAAAGGGGCACCCCCACCCACTCGCTGGTGGAGAGGAGGCCGTCCAGCGCCTGGGGAGTGATCTCCGTGGGGATGTCCGTGTCGCCGTAGCCGGCGCCGCCGTTCCCCGAGCATTCGATGAAGCAGATGCGGGAGACGGCGGGGTACCGCTTCAGGTCCGCCATCCGGAAGACGGTGGGGTGATCCACCATGCCGTGGACCAGGAGCTCGTGCTCCTCGGCGACGATGTCCGGGATGCCGGCGTGGTGGCGCTCGAAGTGGAGGTCCGAGGGGGTGAGGATGCCGTCCAGGTCCTGGAGGGGCGTCCGGGAGGAGGAGGAGATCTCGGTGGAGCGGACGAGGCGTACCGGCCGCTCCCCGGGAGCCCGTTGCCCCACCTCCGAGACGATCCGTCCCGGCACCTCCGTGGGATCGACCACCGTCTCCTGGGACGCCGGAAGGGTCGCGGCGTCCAGCTTCACGGCGTCGAACTGGGTCTTCACCAACCCGGCGGCCACGGCGCCGGAGGCGGTGGCGAGCCAGGCACGGCGGGAGAGTCCCTCGGGCGGGGTGGCCATGGCGTCTGCGGTGGAGGGCGGATGGGCCCGGGGGCCAGCAGGGACGGGTCCGGATCCACGGTTCCCTTCCCCCGAGCCGGGCGTGAGATTCCCGACCAGGGTGGAGGCGGAGGCCGTCTCCGTGCAAGATGACCCAGGCGACGACGAGGTCCGGATGGGAGGGACGAACCCCGTGCAACTTCCCCGGCACCGCGCCCTCCGGTATCTGCAGCCCCTCCGCGAGGGGGGCTCGCTCCCGGCGGTGGTGGAGACGGACGGCGGTCTCTTCGTCACCAAGTTCCGGGGTGCGGGCCAGGGGGCGAAGGCGCTGGTGGCGGAACTGGTGGCCGGGCTGCTGGCCGATTCCCTCGGCCTTCCGGTTCCGGGGTTGGCGGCCGTGGAGCTGGGCGAGGGCTTCGGGGACGACCAGGAGGATCCAGAGATCCGGGACCTCCTGCAGGCCAGCGTGGGGACCAACGTCGGGCTGACCTACCTGGACGGGGCCTTCAACTTCGATCTCCTGGCCGCCGGCGACCTCCTCCCCGCCGACCTGGCGTCGGAGATCGTCTGGTTCGACGCCCTGGTGACGAACCTGGACCGGACGGCGCGGAACCCGAATCTCCTGGTCTGGGAGCGGGCGCCCTGGCTCATCGATCATGGCGCGGCCCTGTACGCCCACCACGCCTGGGACCGGGTGGACGACGCTCGGACCCGGACGCCCTTCCCCCTCATCGAGGATCACGTTCTCCTCGCCCACGCCGCCGACCTGAGGGTGGCCGACGCCCGGCTGGCCCCGCGCATCGACGCCGGGCTCCTCCGGACGGTGCTCGCCGCCGTCCCCGACGACCTCCTCCTGGACACGGCCGAACGGGATGGGTTCGAAGACGCCGAGGAAGCCCGGGCTCGCTACGTCACCTACCTCGAGCTCCGGATGCGCGCGCCCCGACGGTGGGTGGAGGAGGCCGTGGCGGCCCGTGCCGAGCGTCTCGCCCGACCGCCGGCGCGGCTGGAGGCCCGCCGGTGAACGCTGCCCCCGTCCGGTGCTCCTGGGCGCCCCTCCGCGCCGTGCCCCATCCCCACCTGGGGGACGCCGTGAACGTGGGGGTGGTCCTTCACGCGCGCACCGCCGAGTACCTCGGCCTCCGGGTGATCACCGACGAGGCCTGGTTGGCCGAGCGGGTCCCGGACGCCGACGTGCCCCTCCTGGCCCGCTACCTCCGGTCGTGCCAGGCCATCTGCCGGGGGGACGCGTCGGCGGGACCGGTGGCCCTCCACCCGCCCTCCGAACGGTTCCACTGGATCACGGCACCCCGCTCCGACGTTCTTCAGCCGGGCCCGGTCCAGGAGGGCCGCTGTGCGGACCCGCCGGGGGAGCTGGAACGGCTCTTCCGTCGGCTGGTGGAGGAGGGCGGCGCGGCGTAGAATCGCCTGCACTCCCCGCAGGCCGACCACCCCCCCTAGGCCACCACGGAGGACCCGTGAACCCTCCCGATCCCTCCCTCTCCCGCCGCCGCTTCACCCAGATCCTGGGGACCGCCGCCGTGGGACTCGCCCTCCCCGGCTGCCGCGACGACGGGACCGGCACCGGCGGATCCTCGGGCGGCGAGGTGGCCCGGGCCATGGCCGCCGCGTCCGGTCGGCGCCCGGAGGTGGACGGGACGGAGGTCCTCTCCGACCTCTGGATCACCATGCGGGACGGGGTCCGGCTGGCCACCGACGTCCACCTCCCGGCCTCCGGAGGCGAGGCCTTGCCCGGACCCTTCCCCGTGCTCCTGGAGCGGACCCCCTACGGCAAGTCCCGTCCCTCCCGGAGCGAGCGCTCACTGGCGGAGCCGGACGAAGCGAAGTCCCGAGCCGAGGTGGCGCGGGTCTTCGCGGAGCACGGCTACGCGGTGGTGTATCAGGATCTCCGGGGGCGCTACGACTCGGAGGGCGAGTACACCAAGTACCTGGGGAACGCCCACGACGGGTACGACACCTGCGCCTGGATCCTGGAGCAGCCCTGGTGCGACGGGCAGATCGGGACCAAGGGTCTGTCGTATGCCGCCCACACCCAGGCGGCGTTGGCTTCGGCGGGAGCGCCGGGCGTGGCGGCCATGTTCCTGGATTCCGGCGGCTTCTCCAACAGCTACCAGGGGGGCATCCGCCAGGGAGGCGCCTTCGAGCTGAAGCAGGCCACCTGGGCCTATCGGAATGCCCTGGTGAGCCCAGCCGTCCTGACCGACGACGACCTCCGGACCCGGATGGAGGAGGTGGACGTCCACGCCTGGTTCCGGGACATGCCGTGGGCCCCGGGACGCTCGCCGGTGTCGCTTGCGCCGGAGTACGAGGCCTACCTCTTCGAGCAGTGGACGGAAGGAGCGTTCACCGACTACTGGAAGCAGCCGGAGATCTGGGCGGCAGGGTTCTGGGACCGATGGCCCGACTGCCCCACCATGCACATGTCGTCCTGGTTCGATCCCTACCCTCGGACGGCCACCGAGAACTACATGGGGCTGAAGGCCGCAGGGAAGGGTCCCCAGTACCTCATCCTCGGCCCCTGGACCCATGGCGACCGCTCGCTGACGTACGCCGGCGACGTGGACTTCGGGTCGGCCGCCACCCTGGACGGTCAGATCGCCCGGGACCACTGGGATCTGCGCCTGCGCTGGTTCGACCACTGGCTCCGTGACGTGGAGAACGGCGTCGGGGACGAGCCCAGGGTCCGCTACTTCGTCATGGGAGGGGGGAGCGGCCGGCGAAACGCCGCCGGGCGCATGGATCACGGCGGACGCTGGCGGAGCGCCTCGGACTGGCCGG
>CAKZOQ010000235.1 GCA_937136445.1 uncultured Gemmatimonadota bacterium | reverse complement strand
GCATGGTCTACTTCCGGCCGGAGCGGTTCGGCATCCGGGAGATCCGGCCCCACGTGTCCTACTTCACCTACCGCGACATCGACACCGGATTCGAGCGCACCTCTCGCCTTCACGTGGACTCCCACATCGAGTGGGAGGACGGCATGGAGGTCCACCCCGCGTTCAACTGGGTTCGGGAGGGGCTGGAGCAGCCCTTCCCCATCGCCGACGGCGTGGTGGTCCCCGCCGGGACCTACGATGGCTGGGAGTCGGCGCTGGTCTTTTTCACCGACGAGAGTCGGACCCTCTCCTTCAACGGTGGGATGAACGCCGGGAGCTTTCTCTCGGGGAGCCGCATCAATCCGTTCGGGACGGTGACGCTGAGGCGGGGGTCGTCGTTCAGTGCCTCTCTGCGGCTGGACTACAACGACGTGGACCTGCCCGAGGGTCAATTCCAGGCGACGCTGGCGGGGTTGCGCCTGGCCTACTTCCTGACCCCCAGCATCTACATCCAGTCGCTGACCCAGTACTCGGATCGGGCGGACGCCTGGTCCACCAACGTGCGCTTCGGGTGGCTGGAGACCGCCGGGACGGGGCTCTTCATCGTCTTCAACCAGGCCAGCGGCTTCGACACGCTCCGGCGGGACACGCCGCTGAACCGGTCGCTGACCATCAAGTACAGCAAGCTCTTCAACCTGGCCCGCTGGTAGGGGACGGCTCCGCTACCTCAGCGCTGCTTCTGGCGGCCCTCCACCAGGACGTCGTAGGTGGCGCGCTGGGCCTCGGTGAGGGAGGGCGGCAGAGCCACCAGGAGGGCTCGACGGCCGGTGTCGTCCGGCAGGTGCAGCAGCAGGTGGTCGGGCTCTGGCGGATCGGCGGGTGGATGCGCCCGTCCGGAACCGTCCACCGAGACGGTGCGCCCTTCCGCCACGGCCCGGGCCAGCAGGAGGCCGTACCGGGTCCAGGCCACCAGCGGATCCACTTCGCCGTCGGCCACCTCGGGGATCAGGGTGTCGCCGTAGTACGCGACGGCCGTCCGGTAGCCCTCGGGGTCGGATTCCTTCAGGGTCCGGAGCCGATCCCGGTAGAAGCCCCGGGGATCTCGGGCGCCACGAGCCTCCAGGGTCTCTTCCAGGCGCCGGTCGGCGCGCTCCGCGGGGTCGCTGTCGCCTTCGGCCGGAGAAGCGTTCGAGGGAGCGGTCTCGTCGGGTGGGGGAGTCATGCCCAACGATGGTCGCCACCCGGGAGGGGGTCAAACCCCGGCAGCGCGTTGCTGGCACCCCCGGGTCGGGTCTAGCTTGCCCATCCCCATACGGATTCCTCCGTCCCACAGGCAGCCATGCTCGTCCAGCCCAATGAATTCTTCGAGGTCTCCTGGGAGATGTTCGGCGAGCTCTGCCGCGCCCTGGCCCTTCGGGTCGCCCGGGAGTACGAGCCAGAGATCGTGGTCGGCATCGCCCGCGCTGGGGTCATCCCCGCGGCGGTGGTGGCCTCCATCCTGCGCCTGGACTTCTATTCCATGCGCATCTCCCGGAAGGAGGGGGACGAACAGGTCCGGGAGCGCCCGGCCATCCTCTCCGCCGCCCCGCCGCAATCGGCCGGGAAGCGGGTTCTGGTGGTGGACGAGATCGCCACGTCCGGCGAGACCCTCCGCCTGGCCCTCGCCGCCGTCCGCGACGCCCGGCCCTCCGAGGTCCGCTCCGCCACCAGCTTCGTACGCCCCCGGGGCTACAAGCCGGACTACTTCGCCCTGGAGACCGACTCCACCGTGATCTTCCCCTGGGACCGGAAGATCTTCCAGGGGGACGAGCTCGTGGTGAACCCGCGCTACCAGGCGGTGCTGGAGGAGTAGGCCTGCGGGTCAGCCACCGCGGGCCATGATGTCCAGGAACTCGCGGTTGCTCTCCGAGCGCTCCATGCGTTCGAGGAGGAACTCGATGGCCTCGTGGGGCGGCATGTCCGCCAGGAAGTTGCGCAGGAGGAAGACCCGGTTGAGCTCCGTCTCGGAGAGCAGGAGTTCCTCCTTGCGGGTCCCGGACTTGTTCAGGTCGATGGCGGGGAAGATGCGTCGGTCCGACACCCTCCGGTCCAGGACGATCTCCATGTTCCCGGTGCCCTTGAACTCCTCGAAGATGACCTCGTCCATCCGGCTTCCGGTGTCCACCAGCGCCGTTGCGATGATGGTGAGGGAGCCGCCGCCGTCCACGTTCCGCGCCGACCCGAAGAACTTCTTGGGCGGGTCCAGGGCATTCGCGTCCACGCCCCCGGAGAGGGTCTTTCCGGACTGGGGCACCACGCTGTTGTAGGCCCGGGCCAACCGGGTGATGGAGTCCAGGAGGATCACCACGTCCCGGCCCTGTTCCACCAGTCGTTTGGCCTTCTCCAGCACCATCTCGGCCACCTGAGTGTGGCGCTCCGGGGATTCGTCGAAGGTGGAGGCCACGACGTCGCCGCGGACGTTGCGCTCCATCTCCGTCACCTCCTCGGGGCGCTCGTCGATGAGGAGCACCATGAGGTGGGTCCGGGGGTCGTTGCGGGCGATGGAGCGGGCCATCTGCCGCAGGAGCGTGGTCTTGCCGGCCTTGGGCGGCGAAACGATGAGGCCGCGCTGACCCTTGCCCACCGGCGCGATGAGGTCCACCACCCGCATGGAGAGGTCGGCGTCCTCCTCCGTCTCCAGGGTGAGGCGTTCCTGGGGGTAGCGTGGCCGCAGGTCGTCGAAGTTCGGCCGCTCCCCCACCTGGTGGGGCGGGACTCCGTTGAGGCTCTCCAGATGGACCAGCGCGAGGTAGCGCTCCCCGTCGCTGGGAGGTCGCACCCGGCCCCGGATGGAATCCCCGGTCCGCAGGTCGAACCGCTTGATCTGGGAGGGGCTCACGTAGATGTCGTCGGGCCCGTGGAGGTAGCTCCATTCCTGGGAGCGGAGGAAGCCATAGCCCTCGGCGAGGATCTCCAGGACGCCATGGGCCCGAAGGTCCACGTCGGCCTCCAGGAGCGCCCGCTCGATCTGGAAGACCAGGTCCTGCTTGCGGAGGGACGAGTAGTTGGAAAGCTTGAACTCTTCCGCCAGGTCGTGGAGCTCATCCACGCTCTTGCGCTTCAGCTCTGCGATGTCCACGGGGGGGACTCCGGGGAGGGGCTGGGTACCACGGTCGGGGAGACCGACGGGTGGGCAGGGGTAGGGAAGCGGCTCGAGGACGTCGGAACGGGATGTCCGGCAGGAACTTCACGCGCTTCCTTGGAGGGTCGGCAGGTACGGTCCGACCGCCCGGGGCGAAGACGAGCCGATTGTAATGACGGGTGAAATCCGGGTCAAGGAAAATCCACTGGGGCCCTGGCTGCCGCTGCTGGAGGAATATGAGCTCTCCACGGTGCCCGGGGAGCTGATCCTCCGCGGACGCCTCCGACCCGGGATGGGCCCGGCCTCGTCGGAGGTGGAGACGGCCCTCGGCGACTGGTCGGGGACGGCCCACTTCCACGGAGACGAAGCGGGCGTCGAACTGGTCCTGGTGCTCCCCGAGGACGAGGACGTGGGCCGTCCCTGGCTCCATGCGGTCCTCCTGGGCTGCACCCTGCTCACCACGCTGGCCGCCGGGGCGCTCATGGAGGGAACGGACCCCTTCTACACCCGGGTGGCGCGCCTGGGCGGGATCCTCGTGCCGTACCCCACCGGAATCGACCTCGCCACCCTCCGCCTGGGGGTCC
>CAKZOQ010000234.1 GCA_937136445.1 uncultured Gemmatimonadota bacterium | reverse complement strand
GCCATGCAGGCGGGCTGGGTGGTCACCGAGGTGGGGCGTCAGCCCTGGATCATCTACGGGCACATGCGCACCGCCGACGCCGTCACGCCCATGCCGGGATTGGTGGTCCCCTTCACCCTCTTCACCCTGCTCTACCTCTTCCTCTCCGTGGTGGTGGTCCTCCTGATGCTTCGCCTGGCCCGGTCGGTGGACGCCCGGGAGGCCCGGATCCAGGCCGACGCGGGGCGGCCTGGGGGGGCGACCTCCTCGTGACGGCGGAGGCTGTGGGGCTGCCCGCACTCGTGGCCGGCGTCATCCTACTGGCCTTGATGGTCTACGTGCTCCTGGCCGGCGCCGACTTCGGAGGAGGCGTGTGGGATCTCTTCGCCGGGGGCCCCCGGCGGGGGCGGCAGCGCGAGATCATCGCCCACGCCATCGGACCGGTCTGGGAGGCCAACCACGTCTGGATGATCGTCGCGGTGGTCCTCCTCTTCACCGCCTTCCCCCGCGCCTTCAGCGTCATCATGACGGCGCTGCATGTGCCGGTGACGGTCATGCTCGTCGGCATCGTCCTCCGGGGGTCGTCCTTCGTCTTTCGGAAGCTAGACGAGGAGATCGAGGAGGAGCGGGCGTCCCATGGAGGGGTGGGACCGGGGGACGGGCCCGGGCCCGGATGGCAGGTGACCTTCGCCGTGAGCAGCCTGGTGACGCCGGTGATGCTCGGCGTGATCCTCGGTACGCTCTCCACCCCCGCCATCGGGTACGAGGACGGCGTGGTGACCGGAGGCTACCTCCGACCCTGGCTCCAACCCTTTCCCTGGACCGTGGGCTTCCTGACGCTGGCCCTCTTCGCCTGGCTGGCGGCCATCTACCTGACGCTGGAGACCCGGGACCCGGAGCTCCGGGACGATTTCCGGCGGCGTGGCCTGGGCAGCGGGGCCGCGGTCGGCATGTTGGGGCTCGTGGCGGCCCTTCTGGGACGGGGCGCCGCACCGGAGGTCTCGAACCACCTTCTGGGGACGCTGGCGGGCCAGACCATGGTGGCTGTCGGGCTTCTGAGCTGGTTCGCGGCCATGGCCCTCCTGGCTCGTCGCCACTGGGTCCTGGCGCGCCTCGCTGCCGGGAGCACCACCCTGGCGCTCCTGGCCGGCTGGGGCTTCGGGATGTACCCCTGGCTGGTGGCGGGGGCGGTGAGCATTCCCGAGGCGGCGGCCCCCGACGTCACCCTCCGCCTGGTGCTGGGGATCCTGGCGGCGGGGACCTTCCTCCTGGTGCCGGCCTTCGCCTACCTCTACTGGGTCTTCAAGGAGCAGGTGCTCTTCCCCGGCCGGGGGTAGTCGGTTCTCTTGCGGGGTTCGCCTCCGCCGGCCCACCGCCGCCCTCCTCCTGCCCGACGAGCGCTCCGCCGTGGCCGATCCCGTCCTCGCCGCCGTCCTTCTCTTCGCGGTGGGACTCGTGGCCGGAGTCATCAACGCCATCGCCGGAGGAGGGTCCTTCCTGACCCTCCCCATGATGATCTTCCTGGGCCTTCCGCCCACGGTGGCGAACGGCACCAATCGGCTCGCCGTCCTCACCAACTCCATCGGGGCGCTTCGGAGCTTCCAGAAGAAGGGGCTGGTCATGGGCCCCTGGCTCTGGTTCGCCATCCCGCCGGCGCTGGTGGGGACGGGGCTGGGGTCGTGGGGGGCGGTGGTGGTGGGAGATCTGGCCTTCCGCCGGGTCCTGGCGGGCTCCATGGTGGCCATGGCGGTCTGGAGTCTCTGGCAATCGCGGGACGGCGGGGAAGCTCCGGGGGAGCATCCCCTTCCCACTGGCCGGCGCCGTTGGCTCTTCCTGGGCGGATGGTTCGTGGCGGGGCTGTACGGCGGGTTCATCCAGGCCGGGGTTGGCTTCATCATCCTGGGCCTCACCACCGCCGCGGGGCTGGACCTCATCCGGGGCAACGCCCTGAAGATGGCGCTGGTGTTGGCCTTCACGCCGGTGGCGTTGCTGATCTTCGCCGCAGGCGGGAAGGTGGACTGGGTGATGGCCTTCTGGCTGGCCTGCGGGAACTACCTGGGCGGGATCGCCGGGGTGCACCTCCAGGTCCTCAAGGGCCAGGCATGGGTCCGTAACTTCGTCACCGCCATGATCGTGATCTTCGCGGTGCGGCTGATCTTCGGAGGATGATGGGCACCCTGGTCCCGGGACCGGGCCGACCACCAGCTCACCTTCCGCGACCCGGACGGCCATCTGCTGGAGATCAGCCGGGTGGGCTGAGCGGGCCGTTCCCGCCGGCCGTTCAGCCGCGTCGGTCCGCCAGCACCCTCCAGACCTCCGACAGCTCCACGTCGGCGCCGCGGAGGGCGGCCAGCACGTGGTACAGCAGGTCGCCGGCCTCCTCGGGGATCCGCTCGCCGTCGCTCTTGGCGAGGGCGGTGACCAGCTCCGCCGTCTCCTCGCCCAGCTTCTTGAGGCGGAGGTTCTCGTCGTCCAGCAGGCGCACCGTGTAGGAGCCCTCGGGCCGCTCCTGCTGCCGGGCCCGGAGGGTGTCCTCCAGCTCCGTGAGGATCTCCGCGGAGGGGGCGGCCTCGTGGGTGGCGGCGAGGTCGCCGAAGCAGGTGGCCTCGCCGGTGTGGCAGGCCGGGCCGGTGGGGTGAACCCGGGCCAGGATGGTGTCCCGGTCGCAGTCGGCGTGGAGCGAGACGAGTTCCAGGACGTTTCCGCTGGTCTCGCCTTTCATCCAGAGCGACTGGCGGGAGCGGGACCAGAACCAGGCCTTCCCGGTGGCCAGCGTCTGCTCCAGAGCCTCCCGGTTCGCCCACGCCACCATGAGGACCCGCCCGTCCCGGGCGTCCTGCGCCACCACGGGGACGAGCCCGTCGGCCTTGGCGAAGTCCACCACCTCGAGATCATCGGTGGTGCGGAGGGTGCGGTCGGTCATGGCGGACACCTCAGACGGTACGGGCAGGGGCCACCGGGCGCACCGGGATGCCCCAGCCCGCCAGGTCGGATTTGAGCGCACCCACGGTGGTGAGCCCGTCGTGGAGGATGCCGGCCACCAGCGCCGCCGAGGCATGGGCTTCCCGGAAGGCGTCCCGGAGGTGGACCGACTCCCCGGCGCCCCCGGAGGCGATGACCGGGATGGGCACCTCGTCGGCCACGGCCCGGGTGAGCTCCAGCTCGTAGCCGATGCGGGCGCCGTCGCGGTCGATGGAGGTAAGGAGGATCTCGCCGGCGCCCTTCTGCTTGCAGGTCCGGGCCCAGCTCACCGCCTCCAACTCGGTTCTTTCCGAGCCGCCGTGGGTGTAGCAGCGGTAGGTGCCGTCCTCCTCCCGGAGGGCGTCGATGCTCGCCACCACGCACTGGGAGCCGAAACGCCGCGCCCCCTCGGTGAGGAGCGACGGATCCTTCACAGCCGCGGTGTTCACGCTGATCTTGTCGGCCCCGGCCCGGAGGAGGGGCCCGATGTCGTCGGCGGAGCGCACCCCGCCGCCCACCGTGAGGGGGATGAAGAGGGATTCGGCGGTGCGGCGCACCACGTTCAGGAAGGTCCCCCGACCCTCCTTGGAGGCCGACACGTCCAGGTACACCACCTCGTCGGCGCCCTCCTCCTCGTACCGCCGGGCGAGCTCCACCGGGTCGCCCACGTCCCGGAGGCCCTCGAACTGGACGCCCTTCACCACCCGGCCGTCCTTCACGTCCAGGCAGACGATGACGCGGGGCCTCAGCACGACGGCCTCCTGCGGCGTCCAGGCACTAGTCCACCCGCTCCAGCGTTACCGAACCCTTGGTACTGAAGACCCGCTCGCCTTCCTGGAGGGCCTGACGGAGGGCCAGCCCGGTGGCCTTGATGGCGGCTTCTACGATGTGGTGCTTGTCCTCGCCCCGGAGGACCCGGACGTGGAGGGTGGCGCCCAGGTTGGTGGCGAAGGAGTGGAGGAAGTGGGTGTAGAGGCGCGAGGGCGTCTCGCCGACGTAGTAGGGCCGTCCACCCACGTCGATGGAGGCCTCCACCAGCGCCTCGTCCATGGGCACGGAGGCCCACCCGTAGCGGGCGGCGCGGGTCGGCACCTCGTCCTTCAGCGCCAGCCCCAGGGTGATGGCCACGTCCTCGATGAGGTGGTGGCGCATGTCGCCCTCGGCCTCCAGCGTGACGTCCAGCGAGGCGTAGCGGGCCAGCGTCTCCACCATGTGCTGGAGGAAGGGCTCGTCCACCGTGATGTGGGCGGACCCGGTGCCCCGGATCACCTGACAGACGATCCGGGTCTCCTTGGTCGATCGCTTCAGCTTGCTCATGGGGTCTCGGTCCTTGCGGGATTGGCGCCGGAGGGCGCGGAGGGTTCGGGGGTGCCGGGCCGCACGCCGTAGCGTCGGGCCAGCTCGTGGGCGTCGATGGTGTCGGTGTAGAGGGCCATGCCCAGGACAGCGCCGTGGGCGCCCTCGTCGGCGAGCCAGTCCATCTCCTCCAGGGTGGTGACCCCTCCGGAGATCCAGACGGGGTGGTCGCTGGCGGCGACGGTGGCGGTGACGCCGTCGCGCTGGATGCCATCCAGGCGGCCCTCCTGGCCCACGTCGGTGGCGAGGACGCCGGCCAGCGGGAGTTCGGCGAGCCCCTCCAGGAACTCCTCGACGGAACGGCCCGAGTCCTCGGTCCAGCCCTTTCGAAGGACCTGCCCGTCCCGGGTGTCGGCGGCCACCATGACCCGATGGGGGAAGCGGCGGACCAGGGCGGCGAACCACTCGGGGTCGTCCAGCGCCCGGGTGCCCACCACGATGCGATCGGCTCCCGCCTCCAGGAGCACCTCGGCCCGGGCGTCGTCCCGGATGCCGCCCCCCACCTGGGTCTCCGCCGGGGTGGCGGCGAGGAGCTCCCGGAGGAGGTCCAGGTGGTCGCCGCGGCCCAGGGCGGCGTCCAGGTCCACCAGGTGGAGGGTGCCGAAGCCCCGCTCCCACCAGTCCCGTGCCACGGACACGGGGTCCGGAAGGGAGACGCGTTCGTCCTCCGGCCGCCCCCCCACGAGCTGGACGCACCGACCGCCCTTCAGGTCCACCGCCGGGGCGGCGATCATCGTTCCGCCTCGGTGTGGGCTTCCTGGCCCAGCGCCGTGCGGGCGGCCTCGACCCAGTTGGCCAGGATCCGGCGGCCCGGGTCGGAGCTCTTCTCCGGGTGGAACTGCATCCCCCAGGCCCGGCCCCGTCGCACGGCGGCGGCGTAGCGCCGTCCCTCGTACTCGGACCAGGCGATGGCGTCGGCTTCGTCGGCGGGCTCGCAGACGTAGGAGTTGGCGTAGTAGGCGACCAGGGGCGCGACGCCCTCGAAGACGGGATCGTCACCGGTCTCCACGTCGTTCCACCCCATCTGGGGCACCACCGCCGCCTCCAGACGGGTCACCCGGCCGGGGATCAGGCCGATGCCGTCGCCCTCCGACTCCTCGCTCTCGTCGAAGAGGAGCTGCATGCCCAGGCAGATGCCCAGCGCCGGGGTGCCCTCCTCCAGCGCCTGCCGGAGGGGCTCGCGGTCGTCCGGGAGGCTCCCGGCGGCCGGACCGAAGGCCCCGACACCGGGGAGGACCAGCGCGTCCAGCGCCAGCGCGTCGTCCCAGTCGTCGGTGACCACCACCTGGACGCCCTCGGCCTCCAGGGCCTTGCCCAGGGAGTGGAGGTT
>CAKZOQ010000233.1 GCA_937136445.1 uncultured Gemmatimonadota bacterium | reverse complement strand
CCGGATCTCTTCGAGCTGGCCGCCCAGCGGGACGCGCTGGAGGGCTTCGACGCCTGCCTCTACTGCCTGGGCGTCACCTCCGCCGGGATGAGCGAGGAGGCCTACCGGCGCATCACCTACGACCTCACCGTCGCCGTCCTGGACGTGGTAGCGGAGGCCAATCCGGGGCTCGCCGTCTGCTTCGTCTCCGGGCTGGGTTCGGACCCGGAGAGCGGGACCATGTGGGCGCGGGTGAAGGGGGAGGCGGAGCAGGCCGTCCTCCACCGGGAAGACGTCGACGGGTACGCCTTCCGGCCGGGATTCATCCAGCCCGTGAAGGGGGTGCGGTCCTCCACCACGCTCTACCGGGCTCTCTACGCCGTGGTGCGGCCCATCGTACCGGTCCTCCAGTGGATCTTCTCCCGGGCCATCACCACGACCGACCGACTGGGCCGGGCGCTCATCCGCGTGGCTCGCGACGGCCACGATCCCCAGATCCTGGAGACCCGCCACATCCACGACCTGGTGCGGAGGATGGGTGAGGGTTGAACGGGGCCGAGCCAACGGTCGGTCCGGAAGCCGCGGCGCACCCCGGTCGTCGGAGGAAGGCACCCGCCACGCGAAGAGCCCCCAATCCCCCTACTCTGGAGTGGCTCGCTCCCGAGCGCTCGAACGCGATCGCCGGGGCGGGCCTCGCGTCCCCGTTGGTCAGCCGCCCCTTGAGGAAGTCTTCGGGGAAATGCAGGCCGCGGTCCGATCGGCCGTGACCACGCGATCTTCGGCCTCCGGAGTCGGCCTGTCCGTGGCTCCGGGGCCTCCTCGCCGCGCTCCTACCAGTCCGGGCTTTCCGCTTCCTCCATGAGGGCCAGCTCTTCACGGAGCCGTCGGGCGTCCTCGTCGGAAACCTCGCCCACCGTGGCCAGCCGCTCGTCGTTGCGCTGGCCGTTCCCTCGGGCCAGGAGCCCCACCAGGACGCCGGCCATGAGGATGGCCATCCCCGGCAGGAGGTAGCCCACCAGGTTGAAGCCCTGGGCCGGTGGAGCCATGAGGACGGTGGGTCCGAAGTCCGCGACGAAGCCGGCCTGGATGACCTCGGGATCCATGCCCTGGGCGAGCTGCGTGCGGATCCGCTCGGACCAGCTCGGGGAGGTGTCGCACTGCATCTGGAACTGGCAGGAATGGACGTCGAGCCCGCAGCCGCAGTTGCACTTCAGCGCCTGCTCGAGGACCAGCGCCTTCTCCCCGAGGTCGCCGACGTGCACGTGGTCTACGCTCTGCTGGACAGCGGCGTACATGGCTGCGTGGGCTCCACCGGTCTCGTCGGCCGCGAGGGCCGGAGCGACGCCCGGGAGGGCGGGCAGGAGCGCCAGGAGCGCCGTCAGGGCGCCGATGCCGATGCGGCTTCGTGTCATGGGGTCCTCGGTGGAATCGTCGAGCATGCCGCCGCACCCCGACCGGGAAGGGTCGGGGAACAGGCGCCGTCACCTCATGAATAACCAGGGCAGGAGCGGGCGTTCCCGAAAGCGGGACCCGTCAGTGGCCCCGGGCCCCGGCATCGGAGCTCCGGGGATCCGGTGCGCCCAGCCGTTCGCCGGACTGCGGGTCGATCATGATGGAGTTGGCCGAGCCCTGGCGTCCACCCATCTCCACCGTGTGCCCCATGGCCCGGAGCTGCTCCACCGTGGCCTCGCTGGCCCCACCCGCCTCGATGCGGATGCGGTCCGGGAGCCACTGGTGGTGCAGTCGCGGGGCGTTCACCGCCTGCTGGATGTTCATCTCCCAGTCCACCACGTTCAGGATGACCTGCATGACGGTGTTGATGATGGTGCGCCCACCGGGGGTGCCGACCACCGCCACCAGCCGCCCGTCGCGGGCGACGATGCTGGGCGTCATGGACGAGAGCATGCGCTGCTCCGGGCGGGCCAGGTTGGGTTCGGTGCCGATGAGGCCGCGCTCGTTGGTGAGGCCCGGCGCTGCGTTGAAGTCCCCCATCTCGTTGTTCAGGAGGAAGCCGGCGCCGGGCACCACGATCTCGGAGCCGTAGCCCTGCTCGAGGGTGTAGGTCACGCTCACCGCCAGGCCGTCGCCGTCCACCACCGAGTAGTGGGTGGTCTGGGGGCTCTCGTAGGTGGTCTGGAGGTCCGAAGGCGACGACGGGGTGGCCCGGTCCGGGTCGATGGTGGACCGGAGCTCCGCCGCGTAGTCCTTGCTGGTGAGCCGGTGTCGGGGGACGTCGGCGAAATCCTGATCGGCCACGTAGCGTGCCCGATCCCGATAGGCCCGGCGCATGGCCTCGGCCAGGTGGTGGATGTAGGGCGCCGTGTTGTGACCCATGGAGGCCAGGTCGAAGCCCTCCAGGATGTTCAGCATCTCCACCATGGCGATCCCGCCCGAGGAGGGCGGGGGCATGCTGATGATCTCGTGGCCCCGGTACGTCCCGAGCACCGGCGTCCGCTCCCGGGCCTGATACAGCTCCAGGTCCGCCGCCGTGATGAGGCCGTCCCCCCGCTCCATCTCCTCCACCAGGAGGCGGGCCGTCTCTCCCCGGTAGAAGCCGTCGCTCCGGTTGAGCATGATGCGATCCAGCGTCCGGGCCAGGTCGGGCTGGGTCAGCATCTCCCCGCCTTCGTAGGGGACGCCGTCCCGGGAGAAGGCCTCCACGGTGGCCGGGTAGGGGGTGCGCTCCACCAGCCGCCCGAGGCTGGCCGCCAGGTCGTCGGAGAGCTCGAAGCCCTCCTCGGCCAAACGGACCGCGGGGTAGACCAGCCGCTCCCAGGGAAGCTCGCCGTAGAGTCGATGGGCCTTGTCGAAGCCCGCCACCGTCCCGGGGACCCCCACGGCGCGATGGCTGTCGTGGTGGATCTCGTACGAATACTCCCCGTCCTCGTCCAGCCACATGCGGGGATGGGCCGCCAGGGGCGCCTTCTCCCGGAAGTCCAGCGCCGTGGTGCTGCCGTCGGGGAAGCGGATGACCATGAAGCCGCCCCCGCCGATGTTGCCCGCCACCGGATGCGTGACGGCCAGCGCCATCCCCGTGGCGATGGCCGCGTCCACGGCGTTCCCTCCGCCGCCGAGCACGTCCCGACCCACCTTGCTGGCCAGCCAGTGGTCCGAGACCACCATCCCCTGCTCCGCCCGCACCGGCTCCACGAGCTGGGTGGAGGCGCCGGCGGGTCCTGCGGCGGGGGATGCCGGGAGGAGCGCCAACGCCACCAGGGCCAGGAGGGGAGCCAGGAGGAGGCCGACCCGACCCGGGGCGACCCGGATCCAGGATGGGGGCGAAGAGCGGTCGCCGGAGAGGGAACCGGGGAGGAGGCGCATGGAGTCCGGAGAATGGGATTGGGAGGATGGCCGGGGACACCCGGCCGGTTCGTAGCGAAAGATTTCCGGTTCGGGCGGTGAGCGCCAGCTTCGATTGCCTCCCTGCCCCACGAGCGTACCTTCCTCCGACGCCGACGAGCAGCCCATCACCCGAGGCCGAAGGAACCCATGAGCACGGATCCGAAGACGACGCAGAACGCCCGAGAACGCGTGGGGCGCAGGGACTTCCTCCGGACGGCCGGCGCCGGGGCCGCGGGGGCCGGCGTGCTGGGCGCCGCGGCGTGCGGAGCCCAGGACGAGGCCGCCGGTCCTGCAGCCGCCGCGGCGGAGGGCCCCCGGGTGAACTGGCGTCTGGCCACGAGCTTCCCGCAGAGCCTGGACATCATCCACGGGTCCGGCCAGCAGATCGCGGACATCGTCAGTGACCTCACCGGCGGCCGGTTCACCATGCGGGTCTACGCAGCCGGCGAGATCGTCCCGGCGCTCCAGGTCATGGACGCCGTCCAGCAGGGGACGGTGCAGTGCGGCGTCACCGCCGGCTACTACTACATCGGGAAGAGCCCGGCGCTGGCCTTCGACGCCACCGTGCCCTTCGGACTGGGGACCCGCCAACAGATCTCCTGGCTCTACCACGGCGGCGGGCTGGACGCCCTCAACGCCGTCTACGCCGACTTCGGGATCCGGACCTTCCCGGCGGTCTCCACCGGCTGCCAGATGGGCGGGTGGTTCCGGGAGCCCGTGGAGACCCTCGCCGACCTCCAGGGCCTTAGGATGCGGATTCCGGGGATCGGCGGTGAGATCATGGCCCGCCTGGGGGTGACGGTGCAGGTGCTGGGGGGCGGCGACATCTACCCGGCGCTGGAACGTGGCGCCATCGACGCCACCGAGTGGATCGGGCCCTACGACGACGAGAAGCTGGGCTTCTACCAGATCGCGCAGAACTACTACTACCCCGGGTGGTGGGAGCCGGGCCTCACCGGATCCCTCCTGGTGAGTGAGGCGGCCTTCCAGGAGCTGCCGGCAGGGTACCAGTCGGCACTCCGCACCGCCTGCGCCCAGACCCTCTCCCAGCGACTGGCGGCCTACGACTACGCCAACCCCCAGGCGCTTCGCCGGCTGGTCCGGGACCACGGGGTGACCCTGCGGGAATATTCACCGGAGATCCTGGAGGCGGCGGCGCAGGAGGCCATGGAGTACCTGGAGGAGCAGGCCGCCGCCGACGCCTCCTTCCGCGCCGTCTACGACAGTTGGCGGGCCTACCGGGACATCGCCTTTCCCTACTTCGCCGGAAACGAGCTCAGCTACGCGCGCTTCGCCTACCCCCGGGTGGGGCGGGCGGACATGACGGCGGAGTAGACGTCAGCCTCCGCTGGCTCCATCCCCCGCCGGCGGCAGCTCCCAGATGTCCACCCGGTCCAGCCCGACGAAGGGGACCGCCACCCGGCGGCGTCGGGTGTCCAACCCCGGGTCCGCAGGGGCTCCTACCAACCGGATGTAGGGGCGCAGCGAGGCACCCGCCGGGTCCAGGAGCCGGAGGGTGGAGTCAGTCTGGCTCGCCACCAGGAGTCGCCCGTCCAGGAGCTCGGCACCGTCCATTCGGCCCGGCGTGGTCTCCGGCCCGAACGCCTCACCCAGGGGGCTCGCCTGGGCCTCGGCGCCGCTCTCGGGGCTCCACAGCCGGAGCGGATGGCCCGGGCTCCAGGGCATGAGCACCCAGCCGCCCCGGGCCTCGTCGCGCACGATCCCATTGGGGCTGCCCAGCGCGGTGTCGGCCACCACCTCCCTGACCTCCCGCTGCCCTGCCCCTGCCTCCAGGGCGTAGATCGCCGAGCGGTCGGTGTCGGTCACGTAGAGCGTACCCTGGTCGTCGCCGGAGATGTCGTTGAGGAAGCCGGGCTCGAAGGGGGTGAGATCGACGAAGGCCACGGGCTCCCCCGTCTCCCGGTGGAACCCGTGCACGCCGTCGATGTCGGCCACCCAGAGCGTGTCGCCGGTGAGGTACATCCCCCGAGCGGCATGCAGCGGCACCGCCTCGGTCCCTGTCGCGAAGCGCAAGGCCTCCACCGTGTCCGCCGAGGCGTCCACCCGGCTCACGAAGCCGTTGCCGTCCCTGGCGCCCGAGTCGCCGTTGAAGTTGGCGACGAACCAGACGTCCTGCTCCGGGTCGTAGCGCACCGACTCGGGGCCGGCGAAGCCCGCCAGGGAGACGACGCGCTCCTCGGCGCCCAGCGTCGAGGTCCAGTCGGGGGCCGGTGTCTCCAGACTCGGAAGCTCCTCCTCGGCCCCACCACAGGCGGCCACGAGGCCCAGTCCGGCCAGGAGGAGGGTGACCGGACATGGGCGAGCGCGGACGCGGTTGGCGGCGGTGCGTTGGTCGGAGGTGGCGCCGCTGGGGCGGCGGATCGGACG
>CAKZOQ010000232.1 GCA_937136445.1 uncultured Gemmatimonadota bacterium | reverse complement strand
GAGCTGGGCAGCGGGGGCGGCAACAACGCCAGCCACATGAAGGCCCACTTCGACGCGGTGACCCTGGTCGATCGGTCCCGGGGGATGCTCGACGTGAGCCGGGAGCTGAATCCCGAGTGCGAGCATGCGGTGGGGGACATGCGCTCGGTGCGACTGGTTCGGAGCTTCGACTGCGTGTTCGTCCACGACGCCATCTGCTACGCCTCCACCCTCGAGGACCTCCGGGCCGTCTTCGAGACCGCCTTCGCTCATTGCCGGCCCGGCGGCGCAGCGCTCTTCGCTCCGGACTTCGTGCGGGAGTCCTTCCGGCCGGGAACGAGCCACGGAGGGCACGACGGCGACGGTCGAGGCCTCCGGTACCTGGAGTGGACCTGGGATCCGGACCCGGACGACACGTCCTACGTGGTCGACTACGCGCTGGTGCTGCGCGACGAGGAGGGCGCCGTCCGGGTGCGCCACGATCGCCACCTGGAGGGACTCTTCGCGGAGCGCACCTGGCTGTCCTTCCTCGAGGCGGCCGGCTTCCGTGCCCGGGCCGTGTCCCGATCCGACCCCGACGAATCCGGCGGCACCCCGGTCTTCGTGGGCGTCCGCCCCCCATCGGCCCACCCGGAGGACCCGACGTGAGCCGCTGCGTCCCGGGCAGCGAGGAGGCCCCCGCGTTGCCTAGGCGTCCGCCAGGAACCTTTCGCTGATCTCCCCGTCGTCGCCGAGCCACCCCAGGGCG
This sequence comes from uncultured Gemmatimonadota bacterium, assembly GCA_937136445.1. Lineage (GTDB taxonomy): Bacteria > Gemmatimonadota > Gemmatimonadetes > Longimicrobiales > Gaopeijiaceae > JAJCZZ01. The sequence continues at coordinate 3,289 of CAKZOQ010000232.1, read as the reverse complement.
ATCATCTCCTCCTCGTTCAGATGCCGCTGCAGCGGCATCTGGATCCCCCCGGGTGGACGGAGAAGGCGGATCCGTAGCCGGGGTGTAGCCGCCCGTCACGAGGGCGACCTTCCCGGAGAGGTCCCTCCAGCACCTCCGCGCCGGTGCTGTCGCGGGAGAAGGGGGAGTCGACGGGGATCTGGTCTGCCTGACTCATGACGGGTCTCCATGGGGTGCGTCGATCGCCGGTGGGAGTGTGGAGTATAGACGTCCCATGACCCCGACGCCCCCGGACCTCCCACGGGACCCATCTGCCGAAGGCGAGGAGCGCGCCGCTTCCCCGCCATGGCTTCGCCCGCGGATCTGGATCCTCGTGCTGGCGGTGGTCGCCGGTGCCCTCTCCACGGAGGGGTCCCTCGACGAGGGGGCGCGGCAGGCCACCGACCGCGTCTTTCGACAGGCTCTGGTCACGTATGCGGCGGCCCGTTCCCTGGATGCCGCCGTGTCCCTGGCCGAGGGGACGGAGCTGGCCCTGGAGCCGGGCGGGGTGGGGGTGACGATCTCGGCCGGCGAGATCCTGGAGCCCATCGACGACCTGGTGGAGCAGTTCTCAACCCTGATGCTGGTGAGCGCCACCTCCCTGGGCATCCAGAGCCTCCTGGTGCGGGCGAGTGCCTGGGGACCTCTGGTCCTCCTCATGGTGGTCTTCCTCCTGGCCCGGGTGGTGGTGGCGTTCGTCCCGGAACGGGTGCCGGCACCCCTGGCCCGGGTGGTGACGGCGGGCACCGTCCTCCTCCTGGTGGCCCGGTTCGCAGTTCCGGCCTACGCCCTGGGGACCTCCCTCCTCTTCGAACGCGTCCTCCAGCCCGGCCAGGAGGAGGCGGTGGCGGCGCTGGAATCGGCGGGAGCCGACGTGCGGGCGATGGACCAGCTCGACGAGGAGCGCCCCGCTCCCGGGCTGGTGGGAAGGGTCTCGGACTGGTTCGCCGGCGCCATGGAGCGGCTGGACGTCTCCGAGCGGGTGGAAGCCATGCGGGAGCGGGTCACCGACGCGGTGGAGCACCTCATGCACCTCCTGGTGGTCTTCACCCTCCAGACCATCGTCCTCCCGCTGGCCTTCCTCTGGATCCTGGGACGGGTGATCGCGCGGGCCACGGAGCCCGGCTGAGGCCGCACCGCATGACGTGGACCGCGGACTCGCGGCGGCTGCGCCCCGGCACCTATCCTCCGCATCCGGAGCTCGTGCCCTCTCTCTCCTTCCTCCCCGTCCCTCCAGGAGACGTCCCATGAGCCATCGCGTCCTCGTCACCGGGGGCTCGGGCTTCCTCGGGAGCCACGCCCTCGTACAGCTCCAGGAGGCCGGCCACCAGGTGCGGGCGACGCTCCGGAACCTCGGGAAGGCGGACCGCGTCCGCGACATGGTGGTCCAGGGCGGCGGCGATCCCGACGCGGGCCTCTCCTTCGTGGAGGCGGACCTGGAGCGGGACGACGGGTGGGCGGCCGCCATGGAGGGATGCGAGTTCGTGCTCCACATCGCCTCGCCCTTCCCCTCGTCGGTGCCCTCGGACGAGAACGAGCTCATCCGTCCGGCCCGGCAGGGCGCCCTCCGCGTACTCGGCGCCGCCCGGGACGCCGGGGTGAAGCGGGTGGTCCTCACCTCCTCCTTCGCCGCCGTGGGCTACGGCCACCCGCCCCGCACCGAGCCCTTCGACGAGACCACCTGGACGGACCTGGAGGGGCGGGCGGTCACCCCGTACGTGACGTCCAAGACCCTGGCGGAGCGGGCCGCCTGGGACTTCATCGCCGAGGAGGGCGGAGCGCTGGAGCTGGCGGTGGTGAATCCCGTCCTGGTCCTGGGCCCGGTGCTGGGTCCGGACTACTCCACCTCCATCCGACTCGTGCAGCGGCTCATGGACGGGGAGATGCCTGGTTGCCCCCGCCTGGCCTTCGGCGTGGTGGACGTGCGGGACGTCGTGGACCTCCACCTGCGGGCCATGACCGACCCCGCGGCTCCGGGCGAGCGCTTCCTCGCCGTCTCCGGGAAGGTCATGTCCATCGCCGAGATGAGCGAGACGCTCCGGGAGCGGCTGGGCGAGGCGGCCCGGTGTGCCCCCCGCCGCCAGCTCCCGGACTGGCTGGTGCGTCTGGTGGGACTCTTCGACGCCGAGCTCCGCGGAAGACGCCCTGGTGGCGTCGGCGGAGAGCCTGCAGCGGCTGGGGCTTCTGAAGGAGTCGGCCGAGGCGGGCTGAGAGCCGACCGCGCCGGCTGGAGGTGTCGACGGCGACCCGCAGTCAGCCCGCGAACTCTCCGGCCAGTTCCTCCGCGGGGACCCTTCGCCCCACCCAGAAGTCCCCGAACTCTCCGTAGACCGACGTCACCTCGTCGTAGCGCATCTCGGTGACGAGCTCCTTGAACTGGATGGGGTCGTGGGAGAAGAGGGTCACTGCCCACTCCCAGTCGTCGAGCCCCACCGACCCGGAGATGATCTGGGAGACCTTGCCCGCGTAGCCCCGCCCCGTCTTCCCGTGCTCCTGCATGAGGCGGGCCCGCTCGGCCAGCGATTGGGTGTACCAGTTCTGGTCCACCTTCCGCCGCTTGTTCATGGGGTAGAAGCAGACGTAGGGCATGGACTCGGGCTGCCTCGGGTAGAGGCGCCGGAGCGTGTAGTCCTTCTCCATCTGCTCGGCCAGGAAGGCCTCCACCCGCTCCTGCCATCCCTCGGAGCCGAGCTCGACGCCCTCCTTCTCGGCGCGTCGGGCCAGCCCCAGCGTGTGGCCGTAGAGGCCCAGCTCCACCACGGAGAGGTAGTCCCCGGTGACCTCCAGGTCCCGGGCGGAGTCGTGGCGCCGGAGCGTCCGCTCCGCTTCGCCCAACCCGTCCAGATCAGGACGGAGGTGCAGGAGCATGTAGTCGCTCCCGCCCCCCACCAGTCGGTAGAGCCCACTCCAGCCGCCCTGGCCCAGGTCGTCCCATCCGGCCAGCAGCCCGGCGAGGTCCTCCAGCCGGTTCCGGCGCGCCTCGGCGTCCTCGTCCCCGGCGGCGGGAGGCAGGTCCACGAACTGGGTGAGCATGTACCAGCCGTGGAGGGCCAACGGCGGTACGAGTGCGTCGCTCACCTGCCCGCTCCCCTCGTCGTCAGTCGAGATCGAAGCGATCCAGGTTCATGACCTTGTCCCAGGCCGCGATGAAGTCGTGCACGAACTGCTCCTCGGCATCGTCGCAGCCGTACACCTCGGCCACCGCCCGGAGCTGCGAATTCGACCCGAAGATCAGATCCACCCGGGTGGCGGTCCACTTCCGGTCGCCCGT
>CAKZOQ010000231.1 GCA_937136445.1 uncultured Gemmatimonadota bacterium | reverse complement strand
CCGTGGGCGAAGACCAGGTCGTACCCGGAGGCGCCGTAGGAGCGGAAGGCCTCGTCGAACTCCGAGGGTGTTCGGGTCTGTTGATGGCTCACCGAGGCCCCGAGGGAGTCCTCCAGCATGAGGAGGCCCTCGTAGGCCCCGGCGTACCAGCCGGCATCGGAGACGGGTCCGGAGGTCAGGAGCGCGATGCGCGGTCCATCCGCGGCACCTTCCTCGGCCTCGGGTGCGTTCCCGTCGTTCCCTCCACAACCCATCGCCATGAGGAGGATGGCGGCGAGGGCGAGGCGTCGGGGGTGGAGGGTCACGGATCGTTCTCCTGGAGCGGTCTGGAGAGCACCATCGGGAAGCGGGTCGCTGTCAGTACCGTGCAGGCCGGGTCAGGTGCCGAACCGCAGGACCGCGTCTTGATTTTGGCCCCGGAGCCAGGCATATGGAGAGTCTGCCCATGCACCGGGCCGCGACCGGCCCGCCCCCCTACCCCTGGTGATCCACCATGGCGATGCAGTCCCCTACCGAACGCGACGCGTGGAGTGGCAAGCTCGGGTTCGTTCTGGCGGCCGCCGGGTCCGCCATCGGCCTCGGAAACATCTGGCGCTTCCCGTACATGGCCGGCGAGGGCGGAGGCGGAGCATTTGTCTTCATCTATCTGGTGTGCGTCCTCACCATCGGGGTGCCCGTCCTCTTCGCCGAGCTCTCCATCGGACGGGCGACGGAGCGGAACCCCATCGGGGCCTTCAAGAAGCTGGCGCCGGGCTCCTGGTGGCCGGCGCTGGGCGCCCTGGGGGTCTTCACCGGATTCGCCATCCTCGCCTTCTACGCCGTCATCGCAGGGTGGACGGTGGGCTACTTCTGGATGGCCCTTACCGGCACCTTCGGCCCGGACGTGGACGCCGCCGCCAGCGGGGAGATCTTCACCTCCTTCATCGGCACCGCCGGTCCGGCGGTGGGTCTCACCGGGTTCTTCCTCATCGTGACCGCGTTGGTGGTACGACGGGGGATCTCCGGAGGGATCGAGCGGGCGGCGAAGATCCTCATGCCGGTCCTACTCGGCGTCCTCTTCCTGCTGTTGATCCGGGCCCTGACCCTTCCGGGGGCGGGCGCCGGCCTCGAGTACCTCCTCCGGCCGGACCTCTCCGAGGTGACCCCGACGGTGGTGGTGCTGGCGCTGGGCCAGGCGCTCTTCTCCATGTCGCTGGGGATGGGTGCCATGATCACGTACGGATCGTACTTCCCCAAGAAGGACTCGCTGCCCTTCGCCGGCACGGCGGTGGCTCTGGCGGACATGGGCATCGCGCTCCTGGCGGGGCTCGTCATCTTCCCGGCCCTCTTCAGCGCGGGGCTGGACCCGTCCGGCGGGCCCGGGCTGGTCTTCGTGGTCCTCCCCACGGTCTTCGCCCAGATGCCCTTCGGCGGCTTCTTCGCGACGCTCTTCTTCGCCAGTCTGGCCATCGCCGCCCTCACCTCCACCATCTCCCTCATGGAGGTGGTGGTGGCCTACCTGGTGGACGACCGGGAGTGGCCCCGGAAGAAGGCGGCCACGATGGTGGCCATCGGCTGCTTCGTGCTGGCCGTTCCCTCGGCCCTCTCCCAGGGGGCGAACCCCTATCTTTCCACCTTTTTGGGCGAGACCTGGCTCGACATCCAGAACATCATCTGGGGGAACTACGGGCTGAGCATCGGGGCCATCCTCATCTGCCTCTTCGTGGGCTTCCGCTGGGGCACCGACAAGATGCTGGACTTCGTGGAGCTGGGCGGGAACCCGCTCCCGGGTCGCGGCCTCTTCGGCTTCATGGTGAAGTTCGTATGCCCGCTGGCGATCGGGGTGGTGCTGGCCTTCATCATCGTCACGGGGCAGTACTTCTAGGGGGATCTTCGAGCCCGTCCAGGCAGGCTCCGCCAGCAGGGGCCGCGCCAGCATGCGCCGCCTGGGCACGGACCGCCAGGACTTGGCCTGCGTCCGCCCTCGTCGCAACCTTTACACCCCCTCTGAGCCATCTCCGCCGCGGCGGGGGCCCCGGAACGACCGTACCCGCACGACACGCCGCCCCATGATCGACGACCTCCTGAAACGCCCCATCGAGACGCGCCCCGACACCTTTCAGCTCCAGGGGCGCATCCTCTACCTCCTGAACGACACCGACCGGGTACGGGCGCAGCTCTACGACGGCGAGGACGTCACCCTGGACGACGAACTCCGGGAGCGTCTCCGGGACCAGATCTCCACCGACGAGATCACGCCGGCCTACATCTGCTACTTCTTCGACGAGACGCTGGGCGAGTTCCCCTACCTGGGGCTTCGCACCACCAACCGGGAGACGGGGGACACCGAATACCCGGTGGAGCGGGGCTCGGTGAAGGACGGAGGGTTCGTGTGCAGCGTCGCCGGGAAGCGCCGGGGGAAGGGGAGCAGCCGGGAGCAATCGCCCTACGCCGAGCTCATGGCGGGCATCAAGGTGGTGGTGGCCGAGAGCATCGAGCGGATCTACAACGAGAACTGCCAGAACCTGGGGATCCTCACCA
>CAKZOQ010000230.1 GCA_937136445.1 uncultured Gemmatimonadota bacterium | reverse complement strand
GCGGGGAGCGCCCTGGACTCCGACGTGGTCCCCCCCGACGAGGTCATGCCGGTCCCCTGCCGGGGTTCCTGGTACTGGGGCGGGCGCAGCTGGGGCTGCTGGGACGACGACGGCCACGGCTTCAACAATCTGTCGGAGGCCATCGCCAACTCCTGCGACGTGTACTTCTACCAGCTCGGGCTTCGGGTGGGGCTGGATCGCCTCCTGACCCGCGCCACCGACATCGGCTTCAGCCAGCGCTGCGGCATCGACCTGCCGCAGGAGAGCCAGGGCATCTTCCCGGCGGACCGCTCCTTCTGGAACCGCCGCTTCGGGTACACCCCGCAGGAGGGTGAGGTGCTCTCCCTGGCCATCGGGCAGGGCCCCAACTCCCAGACGCCCCTGAAGATGGCGCAGTTCTACGTGGCGTTGGCCCGGGACGGGTCGGCGCCCCCGCCCCTCCTGGCCCAGGGCGTGGAGATGGGGGACGGGTGGTCGCTGGACCTGACCCAGGAGGACCTGGCCTCCCTGCGGGAGGGCCTTCGCGCCGTGACCCAGCCCGGGGGCACGGCGCACTTCGGGACGGCACTGGAGCACTGGGACATCCTGGGCAAGACGGGTACCGGGGAGCACGGGCTGTCCCAGGCAGGCCTGGCTCCGGAGCACGCCTGGTTCGCCGGCATGGCCGGCCCTCCGGGTGAGGATCCGGAGGTGGTGGTGGTGGTCATCGTGGAGTACGGGGAGAGCGGTTCGCGCGCCGCCGCCCCCCTCATGGCGAAGGCCGCGGACTACTACCTGCGCCGGAAGCACGACATCGAGGTGGACACCATCCAGACCTACCTGGAGCACCTGCAGGCCGGGGTGCCTGCGCCCTGGTACCGGGAGCGGTTCGGGGGCGGTTCGTGACGCGGCTCTTCGAGCGATGGGCGCTGGATGGGCCGTTGGTCCTGGCCATCCTCCTCCTCACGGGCTTCGGGGTGGCCATGATCTACTCGGCCGGCGCCGTCTACGTGCCGAATCCGGTGACGGAGAACGCGTGGATCCGGCAGTCCATCTGGTTCGTTCTGGCGCTGGTGGCCTTCACGGCCCTCTCCCGGGTGCCCCTCCGCTGGATCGAGTGGGTGGCCGTGCCGTCCTACGTGCTGGCCCTCATCCTCCTTGCGGCCACCCTGGTGGTGGGGACGGGGGCCGGGACGGCGGCGGGGGTGAAGAGCTGGATCAACCTGGGTCCTGTCCGCTTCCAGCCCTCGGAGATCGCCAAGATCTCAACCATCCTGGTCGTGGCCCGCCTCCTGTCCCAGCGGGACGAGCCCCTGACCTCCCTCCGGGAGATCGTGGTACCGGCGGCGTTGGTGGGCATGCCGCTGGTCCTGGTCCTCCTCCAGCCTGACCTGGGGACGGCGCTGGCCTTCGTGGGCATCCTCTTCGCCATGCTCTTCTGGGCGGGAACGCCGGTGGCGCTCCTCCTCCTGCTGGCGAGCCCGGGGCTGGGACTCATCCTCTCCTACGACACGGTGGTCTGGTCGTGGTTCATGGTCGGGGTGGCCCTGTTTCTCTACGTCTATCGCTACCGGCTCTTCCTCTTCGAATCGGTGACGGTGATCCTGGCAAACCTCGCCGCCGGCACCATCTCCCGGCCTCTCTGGAACTCGCTGGCGGAGTACCAGCAGAACCGCATCCTGGTCTTCCTGGATCCGGAGGTGGACCCGAGGGGGGCCGGCTACCAGCTCATCCAGTCGAAGGTGGCCATCGGGAGCGGAGGACTCACCGGGAAGGGGTTCCTCCTGGGCACCCAGAAGCGCTTCGACTTCC
>CAKZOQ010000229.1 GCA_937136445.1 uncultured Gemmatimonadota bacterium | reverse complement strand
GACCGGGTCATGGGGATCGTCGGGGGTGGGGGCTACGCCGAGTACTTGGTGACGCCGGCCTCCACCCTGGTCCCGATTCCGGAGAACCTCACCTTCGAGGAGGCCGGGGCCGTGCCAGAGGTCTTCCTGACGGCGTACGACGCCATCCGACTCCATGAGGGCCTCGCCGAGGGCGAGACGCTCCTGGTGCACGCCGTGGGGAGTGGGGTGGGTACGGCGGCTCTCCAGATGGCGCGGGCCTGGGGCTGTCGGGTCATCGGTACCTCGCGCACGCCCGAGAAGCTGGAGCGGGCCCGGGAGCTGGGGCTGGACGAGGCGGTGGTGGGCGGCGCCGACAGCGATTGGGCCGACCAGGTGCTGGAGCGCACCCAGGGGCGGGGCGTGGACGTGATCCTGGACCTGGTGGGCGGGGCGTACCTGGCCGGGAATCAGAGGGTGCTGGCTCAACGGGGGCGCCACATCGTGGTGGGGGTGCCCTCGGGGCCCCGGGCCGAGATCGACCTCCGGGCGCTGATGTCGGCGCGGGGCTCCATCCGCGGCACGGTGCTGCGGGCGCGGCCGACGGAGGAGAAGGCCGAGTTGGCGCGCGCCTTCACCGACGAGGTGGTCCCCATGCTGGTGGACGGGCGGGTCCGGCCCGTGGTCGATTCCATCCTCCCGGCCGCCGAGGCCGCCGAGGCCCACCGGCGCGTGGCGTCCAACGAGACCTTCGGGGTGGTGCTGCTGCGCTGGTAGACGCGCTGGGGGCTGGTGGGTGGCGCTCGGAGGGTGTGGCGAGGGCTTCAGCTCGACGGCTTCGCGGATCTGGGCGGTGGGGTACTCCGCCGGGCGGTTCGCTGCGCTGTCCCGGGGGCCGACCATGTCCCCCGGTCCAAGCCTCGCGGAGGCCCTCACCGTACCCTCCGGGCCTCGGCCACCGGGTTCGCGCGGGCGCCTCTAGTCTCTGGGCAGCAACCCGCCGGGGAAGACCACCAGGCTCTCGTTCCCTTCCGCGTCCACCGAGGCCACCCCGAAGAGGTAGTTGTCGATGACGAGGTTCTCGAGGGTGTACTCGGTCACGTCGCCTACGAAGCGGGAATGCTCCCATTGGGGGGCGTCGGTGTCCCGCCAGTAGATCTTGTAGCCCAGCAGGTCCGGGTCCTCCACCGCGTCCCAGGAGAGCGTGGTCGAGGGGCGCACGGCCCCGCCGATGAGGACGTTCTCCGGCTCCGGCGGCGCCCAGGCCAGCGACGCCAGCACCGCCGCGTTCACGGCGGTGAGGTTGGCGGCGTGGTGGAAGTCCACGCCCTCGATGACGTCGCCGTACTCCCGGCCGTCCTCGGTGCGGATGTCCTGATGCTGCCGGTCGTAGTGCTCGTGGGTCTCCATGATGCGCACCCCGGGGAAGCCCTCGTCGTTGAAGGGCCGGTGGTGCCCGCCGCGACCGAAACGGTCCAGGCGGTAGATCATCTTGGCGTCGAGGTTCTTGAAGTAGGTCTCGGTGACGCGGTCGATGTAGCGGGCGAGCTGCCGGGAGGGCCCGTCCACCTCCCCTCCGTAGAACCGGAACCGCCGGATCTCCTCCTCGGTGGCCGTCACCGGGAAGGGCTGGCTGAAGACCCGGAAGGTGTTGTTCTCGACGACGCCGTCGATCCCTTCGATGTTGCCGATCATGTCGTTGTTGAGGACGCCGACGATGTGCCAGCCGTCCTCCCGGGCCTGACGGGCCATGTGCTGGCCGCCCCACAGCCCCTGCTCCTCGCCGGAGAGCCCCACCAGCACCACGCTCGTCGGGAACTCGTACTGGGTCAGGATCCGGGCGGCCTCGATGACGCCCGCCATCCCTGAAGCGTTGTCGTTGGCCCCGGGGGCGTCGGTCTCCCCGTCGGTGCCGTTGGACGCCCGGGAGTCGATGTCCCCGCTCATGATGACGTACCGGTCCGGGTGGACGGTGCCCCGCATGATCCCCACCACGTTCACCACGTTCACCGGCTCGGGGATGCGTCCACTCATCTCCGGGGTGACCATGGACTCGTCGTAGTAGACCTCCATGCATCCACCGCAGTCCGCGGCGATACGGTCCATCTCGTCCTTGATCCAGCGCCGCGCCGCCCCGATGCCCCGGGTCTCCGAAAGGGTGTCGGAAAGGGTGTTCCGGGTACCGAAGCCCGCCAGCGTCCGGATGTCCGATTCGATGCGCTCTGCCGAGGACGCCTCGACGATGTCGTAGATCTCGAGGTTGACTTCCGCCGGCGCTTGCTGAGCCTCCAGATCGACGGGGGCCAGCGCCAGGAAGGCACTCAGCGCCAGGGTGGCGGCGAGGGGGGGACGGACGAGGGACGAGCTCGAGGGCATCATGAAGGCTCCGGACGTCGGGGCGATACGGTGTGAGCCGGACGGGCGAGTGCCCGACCGATGGACTGGATCATGTGCGGGCCGCAGGGCCCGCGACAGGGCTACCGTTCCAGTCGGACCGACGTTCCGGTGCCGTACCCGCGCTCCTGGAACCACCCCTGGTTCGTTTCCAGGGCCCAGAGGTACGGCTCCTCGGCGGGGTACTCCGGACATGCGTCGGCGTAGACCGCGTCGGCGCAGGGGTCCATGGCCACCACGCTGGAGATCACTCCGTCGGGGCCAATGTAGGCGATGTCCAGCGCCACCTCGGTGCGCCACATCCAGAAGCCCTCCTCGGCGGCCCTGAGCGAGTCGAAGACGAAGAGCATCCCGGACCCGGGGTCGAGCTCGCTCCTCCGGGAGAGCCCGTACTGTCGCTGGGCGTCGGACTCGGCCAACTCCACCACGAGGGTCGCAGTGTCGGCTCCCTCGCCCACCACCACCGTGGCGGTATCGAAGGTCAGGGGCGTATTCAGGGGGACGGGGTCGCCACCTCCGCTGCAGGCTGCGGACGCCACCAGAGCCACCAGGGTGGCGAGGATGGGCCGTCGGCGCAGCCGGACCCGGATTCCTCCGGTCCGGCGGGCGGAGGCCTCTATGTCCCGGACTCCTCGAGCCCCAGGGCCAGGAGGATCACCCGCTCCTGGTTGGCCTGGTGGGACTTGCTCTTCCCCTCCGCGGGGCTGGCGCGATCCGGCCGAGCCACGGGGCTCATCTTCACGCTGCGGGGAGCCACCGCACGGAGGCGGGGACCGACGAAGGTGAGGGCCCCCATGTTCCTCGGCTCCTCCTGGGTCCAGATGATCTCCTGGAGGTTCTCGTAGCGGCCGAAGAGCTCCGAAAGGGCCTTCTCCGGGAAGGGATAGAGGAGCTCCAGGCGCGTGAGGGCGGTCTGGTCGGCCTCGGCCCGGCGGTCGTAGCCCTGGAGGTCGTAGTAGACCTTCCCGGAGCAGAGGACGATCCGGGTGATGGCGGACCGGTCCTCCACGGTGGGATCGTCCAGGACGTGCTTGAAGGTGCCCTCGGTGGCCTCCGAGACCGGCGACTTGGCCATGGGATGCCGAAGGAGGCTCTTGGGCGCCATCACCACCAACGGGCGCTCCGGGCGACGAAGGGCCTGGCGGCGGAGGAGGTGGAAGTACTGGGAAGGAGTGGTGGGGTAGGCCACCCGCATGTTGTCCTCGGCACAGAGCTGGAGGAAGCGCTCGAGGCGTGCGCTGGAGTGCTCCGGACCCTGGCCCTCGTAGCCGTGGGGCAGGAGGAGGGTCAACCGGGATTCCTGCTCCCACTTGGTGTGGCCCGAGGAAAGGAACTGGTCGATGATGACCTGGGCCACGTTCACGAAGTCGCCGAACTGGGCCTCCCAGAGCACCACGTCCTTGTCGGCGCCCACCGAGTAGCCGTACTCGAAGCCCATGACGGCGGTCTCGGTGAGGGGCGAGTTGAAGACCTCCAGGCGGGTCCCGGACACCTTGCTCAGCGGAACGTACTCCCGCCCGTCCCCCACGTCGTGGATGACCATGTGGCGATGGCTGAAGGTGCCGCGCTCGGCGTCCTGCCCCGTGAGCCGTACCGGGATGCCGTCCTGCAGGAGCGACCCGAAGCCCAGCGCCTCGGCGTGGCCCCAGTCCAACTCCTTCTCGGGGGAGAAGTCGGCCGTCCGCCGCTCGATCTGGCGCCAGAGCTTGGGGTGCGGCTCGAAGTCGTCGGGGACGGTGACCAGCGCCTGGTTCACCGCCTCCAGCCGTTCGTAGGAGACGCCCGTCCCCTCGGGGTAGATGTTCTCCTCCTCAGGCTCCCGGGGCTCGAGGGGATCGTCCGGCTCCAGCTCTTCCTGGGAGTTCCGGATCTCCTCCTGGACCTCCCGCAGGTGGTCGGCGATCTCGTCGGCGATGGCGTCCGCCTCCTCCTGGGAGATCACGCCTTCCTCCACCAAGCGCTGCGCGTAGAGCGTCCGCACGGTGGGGTGCTCGTTGATCTTCTCGTAGAGGAGGGGCTGGGTGTAGTTGGGCTCGTCGCCCTCGTTGTGCCCGTGCCGCCGGTAGCCCACCAGGTCGATGACGAAGTCGTCGTGGAATTCGGCGCGATAGGCCATGGCGAGTCGCACCGCGGCCAGGCAGGCCTCCGGGTCATCGGCGTTCACGTGGACCACGGGAATGCCGTAGCCCTTGGAGAGATCGCTGGCGTACCGCGTGCTGCGGCCCTCTCCCGGGTCGGTGGTGAAACCCACCTGGTTGTTGACGATGATGTGGATGGTTCCACCCACGTCGTAGCCCTGGAGGCGGGCCATGTTCAGGGTCTCCGCCACCACGCCTTCGGCGGCGAAGGCGGCATCTCCATGCATGAGGATGGGGACCACGGAGCGCCGGTCCGGTGCCTGGTCGGCCTGGTCGCCGGGGTACTGATGGACCCGGGTGAAGCCGCACACCACGGGGTTCACGAACTCCAGGTGGCTGGGGTTGGGCATGAGGCTCACGTCGATGCTGCCCAGCCCCTCGAATTCGCGGACGCCCTCGGCGCCGTGGTGGTACTTCACGTCTCCGGTGCCGGCGATGTCGAGCTGCCCGCCCTGAAGGCTGGCCCCCTCGAACTCCGCCAGGAGCTCGCCGTAGGTGACGCCCAGGGTGTGGGTGAGGACGTTCAGACGACCGCGATGGGCCATGCCAAGCACGGCCTCGTGGGCCCCGTTCCGAAGGGATTCCTCCAGCGCCAGGTCCAGCATGGGGACGAGCATGTCGTCGCCCTCGACGCTGAACCGCTTCTGGCCCAGGTAGGCCCGGTGCAGGAACTGCTCCAGACCTTCGACCTCACTCAGGCGGCGAAGCAGGCGGGTGCGTTCGTCCGGCGTCAGCTCGGGGTCGTGGGTCTCGTCCTCCACATGGGTCCAGAGCCAGTCCACCTTCACGTGGTCGTCCAGGTGCTCGAACTCGTAGCCGATGGTACCGGCGTAGATTTCCCGGAGTTCGTTGAGGACGTCTGCCACCGACCGGTCCCCGTCGTCCTCCAGGAGGAGCGAGGCGGGAAGGTGCTCCAGCTCC
>CAKZOQ010000228.1 GCA_937136445.1 uncultured Gemmatimonadota bacterium | reverse complement strand
CCGACCAGGCCCACATGACCCGCGTATTCCGCGCCAGGCTCGGCGCCACCCCCGCCAGTCGAAGGGCCCCGGCGAATCGATCGGCGGCGGCATGCCCCCCGCGGAGGACCAGGCTCACCATGCCGCCCCACCCCGACAGCAGCTCGGCGGCCAGCTCGTGGTCCGGGTGGTCGGGCAGGCCGGGATGGAGGACCCGCTCCACCTCCTCCCGCTCGGAGAACCATCGGGCCAACGCCTCGGCGTTCCGGTTGTGGCGCTCCACCCGCAGCCCAAGCGTGCGCAGCCCCCGGTCCAGGAGCCAGGCGGCGTGGGGGTCCAGCGCCGGACCGTAGAGGCGGGCGATCCGCGTCGCCTCGTCCACCAGCGCGCGGGGGCCGGCGACCACCCCAGCGATGAGGTCGGAGTGCCCCCCCAGGTACTTGGTGGCGCTGTGCACCACCACGTCGATCCCCAGATCCGCCGCCCGGAGGTTCACAGGGGAGGCGAAGGTGGCATCGCACATCAGGGTGAGTCCCGCATCGTGGCACAGCCCGGCGAGAGGTCGGGGGTCCACCAGCCGGAGGTCCGGGTTGGTGGGGAGCTCGATGTAGACGACCCGGGTTTCGGGGCGGATGGAGTCCCTCCAGGCCCGCCCGTCGTCCAGATCCACGAAGGTGGTGTCCACCCCCCTCAGGGGCAGCTCGTCCTCCAGGAGCGTCCGGGTGGCACCGTACAGGCTGGACGATGCCAGGATGTGGTCCCCCGAGCGGGTCAGGGCCAGGAGGGGCATGGTGATGGCCGCCATCCCACTGCCCAGCGCCATCCCCGCCTCCATCCCCTCCAGGGCGGCGATCTTGCGGCCCAGCAGCTCCTGGTTGGGGTTGTTCCCGTACCTGGAGTAGCGGAGCTCCCCGTCGGAGGGCTCCCCCCAGAAGAAGGTCGCCGACTGGACGATGGGCGGCACCACCGGTTCGCCGGCGGACCGGGCCGGGGCCCCGGCATGGACGGCGAGGGTATCAAGGGCGTAGGAGAGCTCGGCGCCGCGGGGAACGCCGGCAGTGGGGGAATCGGCCATGTCGATCCAGCTGTGGGAATCCGGGTGGGAGGGCACAACCTACGGATCCGGGGGCGCATCCGGCGAGGCCCCCGGCTCGGCAGCACGTGGCGGGCCGACCCGTCGCCGTCGGCCTGTCCCGCTCTAGCCCAGGTGGCGGACAAGCCGGGACAGGGCGACGACCTCTCCGGCGGCACCGGAGCGGTAGGCGAGCCCCCGGAACACCAGCCGCTGCAGCGTCCCCTGCCGGCCGTCGTCTCCCCTCTGGCCATTCCCCGGCCCCGACATCCTCCCCACCTCCTCCAGCTCCTGCCAGAGCCGGCCTTCTTCCTCGCTTCGGCTCCCCAGGAGCTCGAAGTGCCCCGACCCGGTCTCCGCCACCGCCGCCAACGACTGGCGCTCCAGCACGACCTCGATCTGGTCCCGGTGGGGCTCCGTGACGCCCCGGAAGACGAAGTAGGCATCCGTCCGCCGATGGTCCTGGTAGCGCTGAAGGAGCTTGGCCACCACCTCGTCGGCGCAGGAGAAGTCCAGGAGCGTCACCTCCGAGAGGTCGATCAGGGAGAGGGCCTGATCGCCGGCATCGGCGAGCTGGGCCTCGATGGCCAGGCGCACGGCCCGCCCGGTGGGTCGGGTGATCAGGTGGGAGTAGAGGGAGGCCACGGTCTTCTGGACCAGGTCCCCCACGTCGATGGCGATGGGGTCCACCGGCCGGCGGTCGCTCATGCGTCCTCCCGGGCCGGCAGGATGATGCTGATCTGGGTGCCGGGGAAGCTGGCCAACCCCTCCTGGATGGGTGGCCGGTCGTCCCAGCCCGGCACCTGGGCGATCCGGGCCGAGCCGCTGCGGATGCTGATGGCGCCGTCCCACCGGCGTACCTGCCGACGGATCTGCTGGATCCCCTGCCCCCGTCCGGAGTCGGGGAAGCGGGTGAGACCGTGGAGGAAGGCGGCCTCCAGCGCCGTGGCGTCGGACCAGCGATTGCCGTATCGCGCCGCGTGCTCCTCGCCCAGAGAGCGTCGGAAGCCCCGTCCCATGTCCATGACCGAGATGACCACCACCCACCGTCCGAGCCGCCGACTCCAGTTGTACGACTGGGCGGCGACCCACCCCGGAGCCTCGGCGTGCTCCACGATGTTCTGGCAGACCTCGGAGAGGATGACCGAGAACTGGACCACGGCGGTGCTCGGGTAGCCCAGCTTGTTCGCCAGGATGACGCCTGCCCGGGACTGGACCCGGTCCACGACCTGGTGGACGTCCTGGTTCGCCTCGATGGAGGTGATCTCCAGAAGGACGTCCGACGCACCGGACCGGCGCCGGGGGACCGTTCCATCGACCTCGAAGACCCCCCGCGCCTCCTCGAAGAACCCCATCCGCGCCAGGTACCCCGCCACGTCGCTGCTCTCGGGGAGTTCCAGCCGGGGGAGGATGCCCTCCCGATCCCGGAGCGCGGCGCCGGCGGCCAGGAGGCCCACCATCCCATTGGGGTCCACCCAGCGCAGGTGGCGGGCGTCCAGGAGGAACCGGGGTGCGTCCGGGAGGCCTGCGACCTCGTCCAGGAGTTGATCCAGCGATTCCTGATCCAGGTTGCCGGGTACGGAGACGACCTTCACGGCCGACCTCCCGGGCAGGCGATCACGGGGATCATGGGTGGTCCTCCAGAAGGGGGAGGCGACCCGCGAGGAAGCGATGGAGCCCCCGGGCGCCGCGGTGTTCGACGTTCCTGGACGCCAGGCGGTTGGCGTCCCTCATGGACGCCTCGAGTCCCTGCCCGGCCAGGAGTCCAGCGAAGAAGGTAGCACCCCACACGTCCCCGCACCCGGTGGGGTCCCCGGTCCGGAGGGCGCCCTCCACCGGCACCCGTCCACTCCGGGCGGGAGCCGTGGACCGCAGGCGGGACACCGCCCGCCAGGAGCCGGGGTCCGGGCGGAACTCGGCGCCCGCAACGTAGGCGGCTCCCCGTTCCCCCAGCGTCACCGCCAGGAGCTTGAGATCCGGGCCCAGCGCCTCGGCGGCGAGGTGCCAGGGGTCCCCGGCGTGGGCGCCCAGGAGCTCGAACTCGTCCTCGTTCATCTGGACGGCGTCGAAGCAACGAAGCCACTCCGCCCACCCCACCAGCTCCCGGGGGACGCGTTCCCCGCTCCCGGTGATTCCCAGGAAGAGGGAGTGGAGGTCGGCGTAGAGGGGACCGTCGTAGCCCCGCCGCAGCGCCTGCGCCGTCTCCAACGACATCTCGAAGCCGGAGATGAAGTTGAGGTAGAGGGCATCGCAGAGCTCCACCTGCGGGGCCAGCTCGGGCCAGCTCCAACCCGGTACGCCCCCGTGCAGGATCTCAGTACGGCGACCCTCGTCCCGGTAGTGGAGCTCCACGAAGTTGTTCCGCTCCGGGACCACCACCACCCCCGAGTCCTCCAGCCGGGGAATCCGTCCCAGGAAGCGGAAGGCGTCCTCCGCGCGGTCCCGACCCACCTTGAGGATGGGCCGGACGGTCCAGTCCTCCGGGAGGGATGCGGCCAGGGCGGCGAGACCGTAGGCGATGCCGCCCCACTCCTCCACCGGCATCTCCCGTTCCCGGGGTCGATGGATCCGGTCCCAGACCAGCGTCCCCACCACCCCTAGACTCGGCACCCTCAACCTCCTGCCGCCGAGCGGAGGAACAGTCCGGCAGCCCCCACCACCCCCGCCTGATCCGGCAGGGCGCCGGGGAGGATCACGCAGGAGCGGGCGGCATGGTGGAAGGCCCGGCGTCGGAGCTCGGCCTCCAGGGGCGCGAAGAGGTGCTTGCCGGCGCGGGTCACGCCCCCCACCACCACCACCGCCTCGGGGTTGAGGAGGTTGATGACGTTGGCCAGGCCGGCGCCGAGGATCCGGGCGGTGTCCTGCATGACGGCGCGGGCATAGGCGTCGTCCAGGAGGAGCGCCTCGTAGACGGTGAGGGCGGTGATGTTCTCCAGTCGTCCGTCCACGAGCTCCCGCAGCACCGACTCGGCGCCCACCTCCAGACCCTCCTGGGCACGGGCTGCGATGTTCGGCCCGGAGGCGTAGGCTTCGAGGCAGCCGTAGCTCCCGCAGGCGCAGCGGCGTCCCTCGGAGACCACGGACATGTGCCCGATCTCCCCGGCAGTCCCCGAGGCTCCTCGGACCAGTTCTCCGTTCACCACCAACCCACCCCCGATGCCGGTGCCGAGGGTCACACCCACCAGGGAATGGAAGGGTCGTCCGGCCCCCTGCCACCACTCCCCGAAGACGGCGCAGTTGGCGTCGTTCTCCAGCTCCACCGGAAGCTCCAGCGCCTCGGAGACGCGATCCCGGATGGGAAAGGGCTCCCAGCCCAGGTTGAAGGCGTCCAGGACCAGGCCGGCCTCCCGGTCCACCGGCCCGGGGCACCCGATCCCCACGCCGACGATCTCCACCGGACCCCGGGCCGCCTCCACTTCCCGGCGGGCCTCCCGGGCCAGGCGGGCGATGTGGCGGACCGCGTCGGCGGGTCCGGCCATGGAGCGGGTGGCCCGCACCCGCAGGGACGCCGCCCGGCCTCCCTCCGCCGGGACCAGACCCACCACGATGTTCGTCCCCCCGACGTCCACTCCCAGCACCCAGCGCGAATCCTTCACCGGGCTGGTCAGCCGTCGTGGAGGTTCAGCACCGCCAGGAAGGCCTCCTGGGGGATCTCCACCGAGCCCACCTGCTTGAGACGGCGCTTCCCCTCCTTCTGCTTCTCCAGGAGCTTGCGCTTCCGGCTGATGTCCCCGCCATAGCACTTGGCCGTCACGTTCTTCCGCACCGCCCGCACGTTCGTCCGGGCGATGACGTCGTTCCCGATGGCGGCCTGGAGCGCCACCTCGAACTGCTGCTGGGGGATCAGCTCCTTGAGCTTCCGCACCAGCTCGCGTCCGTAGTGGTAGGCGTTGTCCTCGTGGATGATGACGCTGAAGGCATCGACGGAGTCGCCGTTCACCAGGATGTCGAGGCGCACCAGGTCGTCGGTACGGTACTCGAGGAATTCATAGTCCAGCGCCGCGTAGCCGCGGGTCCCGCTCTTGAGCCGGTCGTAGAAGTCCAGGACGATCTCCGACAGAGGGAGCTCGAAATTCATCTCCACCCGCTGGGTGTCCAGATACTTCATCCCCTTGAAGACCCCGCGGCGGTCGTGGCAGAGCTTCTGCACGTTCCCGATGTACTCGGCGGGGCAGAGGATGTGGGCCCGGACGATGGGCTCGCTGATGTGCTCGATGCTCCCGGGGTCCGGCAGTGCCGTGGGGCTCTCCACCTCGATGGAGGAGCCGTCGGTGAGCTCCACGTGGTACTCCACGTTGGGTACCGTGGTGATGAGATCCACGTCGAACTCACGCTCCAGCCGTTCCTGGATGATCTCCA
>CAKZOQ010000227.1 GCA_937136445.1 uncultured Gemmatimonadota bacterium | reverse complement strand
CAGGTCCGGGGAGAGGAAGCGGAAGGGGTCGTCGGTGGGCTCGAGCTGCGTGGCCACCCGCCATCCACTGCCAGGCGGCACCTCCACGACGAGTTCGTGGGGTCGGGCCTCCAATCCCCGGGCCCAGACGAAGGTCGCCGGCATGTTCAGGTGGGCGTGGCTCCGGTCGATGCCGGTGTAGGTTCCGTCTGCACGGTCGCCGTAGAGCGTGTAGGTGACCTCCACCTCGCCCCCGTGTCCCGACACCGTCCATTGGTGGAGGTCCGGGCGGCTCACCTCCACGGTCCGTCCGTCCAGGCCTCGGGCTCGGAGGTCGTACACGTTCTTCGCGAACTCGTGGAGCGCGTAGCGTCCCGGGGAGGTCCGGCTCATGCGGATCTCCAGCGGACCCGGGGCCAGATCGGTGAAGCGGACCGAGACCGCCGCCTCGTGATGGGCCGCTTCGGGGAAGGCGACATGGTAGCGAACCGGGGCCTGCGCGGCGGCGGGTGCCGCGAGGGCCAGCAGTTGGACCAGGAGGAGCACGCGGAGCGAGAAGCGAGGGTTCATGGGAGCGTCAGCCCGGATGGGGTGGGAGCCAGAGCCGCGAGGCGGCAGGGGTGAAGCTAGGGCGCCCGGGAACCCCTCGCCACGAGCGGTCGGTACCTTCGGCCTGGGAGCCCGACTATCTTCCCGGCATCCTTCCCGGCCCTCCTGTCCGGACCCCATGAGCCCCTCCCCCGACGCCCTCGCCCGCGATCTGGCGGACCACCTGCCGCCGGAGCGCCTACGCCGTGCGGTCCCCCTGGCACCCCTCACGACCTTCCACATCGGGGGACCCGCCGACGTCTACTTCCGTGCCGAAACCCCCGACGAGCTGGCCGACGCCGTCCTGGCGGCGCGGGCCCTGGATGCCCCCTGGTTCCTCCTGGGGCGCGGGGCCAACATCCTCGTCGGCGACGGCGGGTTCCGGGGATTCGTCATCCACAACGCGGTGGCGGGCGTGGAATTCCCCGACGACACGTCGGTGCGTGCCGGAGCGGGTGTGGAGACTTTCCCGGACCTCATCCAGGCGACGGTGGAGCGAGGCCTCGGCGGGCTGCATCACTTCGTGGGGATCCCCAGCACGGTGGGGGGCGCACTCTGGCAGAACCTCCACTTCCTCTCCCCGGCTCCGGCCCGGGAGCGGACCGTCTTCATCGAGGAGGTCCTGGAATCAGCCGACCTCCTCACCGAGGAGGGGGAGCGGAACCGGGTGGGCGTGGACTACTTCGAGTTCGGGTACGACGACAGCATCCTCCACCACCGGGAGGACGTGGTCCTCGCGGCCACCTTCCGGCTGGAGCCTACCCCGATGGAGGAGCTTCGCAGGGTCATGCGAGAGAACCTGGCCTGGCGAGACGAGCGACATCCGGACCTGTGGCTGTACCCCTGCGCCGGATCGATCTTCCAGAAGATCGAGGGCATCGGTGCCGGTCGGCTCATCGACGAGTGCGGTCTGAAGGGCCATGTCCATGGCGGCGCTGGCATCTTCCACAAGCACGCCAACATCGTGGTGAACCTGGGGGGGGCCACGGCCGCAGAGGTCCGCCACCTCATCGACCTGGCGCAGGAGACGGTCCAGCGAGAGACGGGCCATCACCTCCACCCGGAGATCACCTTCGTGGGGGAGTTCTAGCCAGGCGCGTTCGTGGCGCCTGCGCCATTCTCCTGTGGATCAGCGGGCCAGTCCGCGCAAGGTGGCCTCATGGATCTCGTGGCCTCCGGGATAGCGCACGATCCGGGACTCCACCCCCATGGCTGCCAGCGCCTCCTCCTCGGCAGCCGACCGCTCCTTCCCCACGGCCGGATCGTCGTCCCCGCGCACCCGGACGAGCTCCAGGGCCCCCAATCGCGCCGCGGCGTCGGCAGGGTCGAGATCCGGGGGGAGCGTGTCGCCCCACACCAGGAGCCGAGCCGGACGCACCGCGCCCTGGACGACCCATCGGGCCGCCGTCGCCACCCCCTGGGAGAAGCCCAGCAGCGTCACCGGAACCGAGGCTCCCACCTCCGCGACCGTCTGTTGGTGAAGTCGGTCCAGGTACGCCACGTAGTCGTCGATCTCGTGGAGGCGATCCTCGCGGGTCATCCAGGTCGCCCCCACCACCGACGTGGGGCCGTGACGCTGCTGCCCCCCCTCCAGGTAGAACCGCGACAGGGCCTCCGGGGCCACGATGCGGCGACGGCCGTCGTGGATGGCGGTGAAGCGTCGGAGGAAGCGGCG
>CAKZOQ010000226.1 GCA_937136445.1 uncultured Gemmatimonadota bacterium | reverse complement strand
GGGGTGGGGTGGGTATGATCGGCCACGGGATGGGCGAGGAGAACGTGGAGCGCCTGGTGGCTCACCCTCTTGGCATGATCTGCTCCGATGGCGGGGCCTACGCCCCCTACGGTTCCCTCTCCGGCGGATCTCCCCACCCCCGGGGCTACGGCGCCTTCCCTCGACTCCTGGGGCGCTACGTCCGGGAGCGGGGGGCGCTCCCCCTGGGCGAGGCCGTCCGGAAGATCACCTCGGCCCCGGCGGAGCGGCTCGGACTCAGGGAGCGAGGCCGGATCGCCGTGGGGCGGAAGGCGGATCTGGTGGCCTTCGACCCCGAACGCGTCCAGGACCAGGCGACCTTCACGGACCCGCATCGCTACCCGGTGGGCATCCCTGTGGTGGTGGTGAACGGGGTGGTCACCCTCCGTGAAGGCGAGCACACCGGCTCGTTGGGCGGGCGCTCCGTGCGGGGCCCGGGTGGGTCCTGAGGAGGCGCAGGGGCCTCAGCGGCGGATGCCGACGTACTCCCTCATCCCGCTCTGCGACGTGAAGGCCCGCACCACCTCGAAGGGCCGAAGGAGGCGCTCCACCTCGGCGGGAAGGAGGCGGGGCCGGGCCATCTGCTCCGGGCCGTCCGGGTCGTACCGTACGCGATCCACGTCCACAACGGTGAATCGATAGGGCCGGACCATGGTGGCGTCGCTAGCGTCGACCAGGACGTGGACACGGGCGCCGGGCGCCGACCGATCCGCCAGGCGGCCTACCAGCGGCTCCCGTGCCTCCGGCCCCAGGCGGTCCAGCACATCCCACCCCAGGATGAGGTCGTAGGGCCGTTCCGGCTGGGCGGGCACGGAGTCCTCGAGGGCGACGGTCCACATCCGCCGGCGCTCTTCCCGGAGCAGGTCGGCGAACCGGATGCGGCGGGCGTACCGACCGTACACCTCGAGGCTGGCCTCTGCGGCCCGCCCAAGGTCCAGGACGGCGTGGTCCGCGGACGGCTCCACCCCGTCGAAGAGGGCAGCCACACCCAGGGAACGACGCTCGGTCGAGCCGTTCTTCGGCTCTTCGGGCTCCGTGGCTCTCGCTGCCTCGTCGCCCCCTCCCATCCAACGATCCAGCCAACCCATGGTCGTTTGTCCTCTGGACTCAGGACCCCGCTGCGGCGGAGGCGGTGCCCGACGTCGATCGGGACGAGCCGTCCGAGCCCTTGGACTTCGTGCTGCCGGAGGAGGATTTGCTGCCACCGGACGAGGTGCTTCCGGGGCTCGAGCTGCTCGTGCTCTTGTTGTCGCTCTCGGTCGCGCTCTTGGTGGACCGACTCGCGGAGGAGGAGGTCTCTTCTCTCGATGCGACCTTGGTCGGGTCACCCATGTCCACGCCGCCGCGGAACCGGGCTCCGTCCTCGAGGACGACGCGGGGGGCGGTGATGTCGCCTTCCACCCGGGACGAGCTCCGGAGGATGACCTGCTCCTGAGCTTCGATGTCGCCGTCCACCCGGCCCTCCACCGTCACCACGCGGGCGTGGATGCTGGCGGTGACCTGTCCGTCTCCGCCGATGGTGACCGCGTGCTCCTTGAGCTCCACCGAGCCGTCGACCTGACCCTGGATGAGAAGGTCCTCGTCGCCGGTAACCTCTCCGTGGATGGTGATGGAACTCCCGATGGTGGCCGTCCGTGCGAGCCCTGTCGACGCACGGGGGGTCGATCCGCTACCGCCCCGGGAATCCGTCGTCTTCGGATTCGTCCCCTGTGTCGTGTCCTCGTCCTTCTTCCACATGCCAGCGCCCCCCCATAGGGTGTCGATTGGTCCATCACGAGAGATTGGATGTAGCTGCAAGGAACATGCCTGTGCGATGGTGACGAGCGGGTCGACGGAGGGGATGGCCGGCGACCCGCCGAGGGCTGGGTGGTGGACCCCGACTCGGGACGAGGCTACGGGTTGCCGTCCTGGGAGACCCGGATCCGGCTGGCGGGGTGGGCCGGGACCAGCGTCGCGCCGCGGCCCCACTCCCGGACCTGGAGGTCCCGGTGGTTGCGGGCCATGTCGCCGGTGACCTCGTCGGTGACGGTGACGGTGAGCCGGTACCGTCCCTCCTCCAGCGAGGAGTCCACCCGCCGGAGCTGGGGCAGTGAGCCGCCCTCGCCAGCCCGGGACTCGTCGGCGAAGCGGGTGTTCACCGTGCGGCCGTCGGTGGCGGGCTCCCCGAACTCGTCCAGGTCCTGGACCGAGATCTCGGTGGAGTACGCGTGCCCGGGCGGCAGGTTGTAGATCTCGTAGTAGACGTCGAAGGCGTTGCCCGGGAACTGGCTGGTGGGGAGGAGCGCCAGCGTGCGGGTGCCGCGATCCCATCCCTCCTCCATGCCGGGGAGCCCCAGCGCCACGTCGCTGAGCATGAGGTCGGGCCCCGAGTAGTCGGGGACGGCGAAGTCGCTGCCGAACAGCTGGCCGATGCCGGGCTCGGTGGCGTCGGTCATGATCACCCGTTGCACCGTGGACCGCGAGGGAGCGGCGGCCACCTCCACATGGGTGTGCAGGAGGTGGCGGCCCGAAAAGGCCCGGGGGACCCGCACGAAGACCGAGTCGTCGGTCCGGGTGACGGACCGGAGGGCGGTGTCGGCCAGCAC
>CAKZOQ010000225.1 GCA_937136445.1 uncultured Gemmatimonadota bacterium | reverse complement strand
GCGGGGCTGCGCTTGGAGCTCGCCCTCTTCTCGCCACGCACCCGGGCGAGGACCCAACGGGCCAGGTCGTCGTCGAGCCGCATGGACTCCACGTCGTCGCCCTGCTTCTTCTGCAGCATGGACTTCAGCTGCTTGTTGAAGCTCTTGGGTACTCCGGAAACCACGTAGACGGAGAGGTCGTCGCCCTCCAGCCATTCGCGCGCCATACACTTCCCTTAGGTCGAGGAGATAGTACTTGCGGAAGCTTATACCGGCCGGAGACGGCAAAAGATCCGCCACCGGACCGACTCGGGGGTGGCACCGGCGACGCCACACCCGCAGCTTTCAGAGAGAGGACGGTGCGACCCCGTCCGACGTTCCCCGGGACTGATCCGCACCATGGACTTCTCCCTGCTCCGCCGGCCGTCTGCCGCGACAGGCTCGACCCATCCGACACGCCGAGCCCCGGCGCGCCGCTGGCGGCGGCTGGCAGTGCTCCTCCTCGCAGCGTCCGCCTGCGGCGGGGACGGTGCCCCCCCGGACGAGGTGGACCCGCTCCTCTATCCGTCCCGCCTCGACGAACAGGCCCCCAACCGGTATCAGGTGCTCCTGGAGACCAGCGAGGGCGACGTCCGCATCGAGGTCGTGCGGGCCTGGGCGCCCGAGGGCGCGGATCGCTTCTACAACCTTGTGAAGCACGGCTTCTACGACGACCAGCGGATCTACCGCGCCGTGGACGGCTTCATGGCCCAGTGGGGCATCCACGGGACCCCGCTGGTGGACTACCAGTGGCGGGACGAGTCCATCCCGGACGATCCGGTCCGCCAGTCCAACCAGCGCGGCACCATCACCTTCGCCAAGGCGGGCCCGAACACCCGCACCACCGAGGTCTTCATCAACTTCACCGACAACCCCGGGCTGGACGACCAGAACTTCGCACCCTTCGGTCGGGTGCTGGAGGGGATGGAGGTGGTGGACGCCTTCCACACCGGGTACGGCGACGGTCCTCCGCGGGGCGAGGGTCCCTACGCCGCCCAGGCCCAGGCTCAGGGCAACGCCTACCTCGACACCGAGTTCCCGGAGCTGACCGTTCTGAGACGCGCGTCCCTGGTGGAGCCGCCGGCGTCCTGAACGCCGACGCGCCCGCCTGGTTCCGTGACCCTCGTCCTCCAGCTGACCCCGTGGGCTCTGCCAGCCCTGCTGGCCCTCCTGCTGGTGGCGAGGGAGTGGGCCTTCCTGTTTCCCCGTCGGCGGGAGCGTGGAAGTGTCTCCCTCCTGGTCCTCACCGGACTCGGGGCGGCCTGGTGCTTCGCTCGCTTCCTCCTCCTCCTCTCGTCGGGTCCGGAGGTCCAGGCCCGGCTCCTGCAACTGGAGTTCGTCGCGGCGGCGCTGACCCCGCTGGCGTGGCTCTGGTTCTGCCTGGTGCTGGCCCGCCGGACGCGCCTCCTCCTGTCCGCCCCTACCGCAGTTCTCACCGCCCTCTCGCTGGGAACCGTCTTCCTGGCTGCGAGGGCGCCGGAAGGCACCCTCCTCATCGAGGACCTCACCACCCGCTCCGGCGCAGGGTATCCGGAGCTTCTCCTCTCCCCGGGACCCTGGTACTGGGTCCACCTGGGGCTCCGGGGCATCGCGGTGATCTGGGGGGCCATCGTCGCCACCCGGTATCTCTCGGAGGGCGACGCCGGGCGCATCCGGACGCTGGTCCCGGGGGCCGCCGCCCTCGCCGCCCTCCTCCCTGTCGGTCCGCAGCTCGCGGAGGTCACCTTCCCCGTCTCCCGCGACCTCTCCCCCGCGTCCATGACCATCGTGGCCACCCTGATGGTCTGGAGTCTTCTGCGTCAGAGCCTCCTCAAGGTGGGGCCCGTGGCCCACACCCTGGTCATGGAAGAGCTGGAGGATCCCCTGGTGGTGCTGGACGCCAATGGGCGGATCGTGGACGTGAACCACCGGGCGGAGGCGCTCCTGGGGCTCCGTGCCTACGGCGACGTTCCCCTGGCGCTGGGCACCCTCTGGGCTTCGGTGCGGGAGCGGGCCGGACGCTACGCCCGGGTGACCCTCCCGGTGAATGCCCCCGACGGGATCCCGGCCGCCGACGAGGAGGGAGACCCTCGCCCACGACGAGTCTTCGAGGTCACGCTGACGCCCCTCAGTGGAGAAGCCGGCTCAGGTCAGACAGCCCTTCTCCTGCGGGACATCACCGAGCGGGATCGCATGGAGCAGGAGCTGCGGGAGACCACCCACGCCCTCCGGAGCGCCAACGAGGAGCTGGAGAAGCGGGCCAACACCGACGGCCTCACCGGCCTCGCCAACCGACGGCACTTCATGGATCGCCTCGACAGCGAGCTGGACCGGTCTCTCCGCTACCAGCGCCCCCTCTCCCTGGTCCTGCTGGATCTGGACCACTTCAAGGAGGTGAACGACAGCCACGGGCACGCCGCAGGGGACGCGGTCCTCCGGGCGACGGCGGACATCTTGCGGGCTGTGAGCCGGGACGTGGACCTCGCCGGCCGAATCGGGGGCGAGGAGTTCGGCCTCCTCCTTCCCGAAACCCCGGAGGAGGGGGCGATGGCCCTGGCGGAGCGCGTCCGGACACGGCTGGCGCAGCGCGTCTACAACGCCGGGGAGGAGGGATCGTACCGAGTTACGGGCAGCCTGGGCGTCGCCACCCGCCGGGGAGCCCAGCAGCTGTCCGGGGACTCCTTTCTCCACCGGGCGGACACCGCCCTCTATCAGGCCAAGGACGAGGGTCGGAACCGGGTGGTGTCCGACGGCAACCAACCCGAATCGCTACCCGACCTCTTCGAGGACGTCCCGTAGCGCGGCGCGGAAGGCCGAGCGGTCCTTCCGACCCAGGGGGAGCGGGCCCCCGCGGGCCCCTCCGGTCTCCCGGACCTCCACCTCTTCGTCCCGGAGCTCGTCCAGATCCCCTTCCTCGCCCTCGCGGAAGCGGGTGCCCCGGTTGCTCACCGGGAGCAGTCCGTACGCAAGGCACCGTCGGGCGAGGGGAAGGTCGTCGGTGACCACCACGTCGCCGGGGCGGGCGTGGCGGAGGATGTGGCGGTCCGCCGCATCCGGCACGCCGGGCTCGTCCACCACCTCCATCCGCACCCACCCGGGGCAGGAGGAGTCGTGGTTGGCCACCAGGGTCACCGGGACCCCGGACCGCTTGGCCACCTTGTAGATCTCGTTCTTCATGGGGCAGCCGTCGGCGTCCACCCAGATCCGGGTCACGTCGGCCGGGCGTCGGGGAGCGAGGGCGGCGAACCTTCCTCGTCCGGCGCGCGGCCCTCCGACTCCTCCAGCCGACGCCGAGCGTCGGCGCTCGCCAGGCGGTCGTCCAACTGGGCCAGCGCCAGCGCCAGCTCGGCGGTGAACTCCTCCGCCGCCCGGCGATCCCGGCGGCGCAGCC
>CAKZOQ010000224.1 GCA_937136445.1 uncultured Gemmatimonadota bacterium | reverse complement strand
GAGCCAAGGCGACTCAGCTCCCGGATCCCAGCTCCCTACGGTGCAGCACCTCGGGGAACTCGTAGTAGAGCACCCCCTCCTTGGAGATCTCCGACCGCACCCGGAAGCCGTCGTCCATGGAGATGAGGACCTTCTCGGCGGCGGGCATGGAGACGTTCATCTCCGCGGCGACCTCGGTGACGGTGAGGGTGCCGCCTCGGGCCGTGGCCAACCGCAGGATCCGACGCTGCAGCCCCTGCATGACCGCCTCCCGGCGATTCTGGAGCCCCTGCCATCCCCAGTAGAAGGTGAGGGAGCCGCCGGCTCCGAGGACCGATCCCACCGCCACCGCCGCCATCTCCCACTCGATGAAGCCCACCAGGACCATGAGGCTGGCCACGAGGACCAGGAGGACGCCAGCCACCCGGCGCTTGATCCCGGAGCTGGGCAGAGGCTCGTCCGGCTCGGCCTCCACCAGTTGCCGCTCCGAGTGCCGCCCGGCGGCGACGAGCGCCCGGGAGGCGTTCTCCCATCCCAGGCCACAGCTCGGACAGACGTGGTGCTTCCGGCGGGCCAGCCAATACACGAGCCCGCCGAAGCCGTAGGTGAAGAGGCCGACCGCGACCAGGAGGCCGACGTGCCCCAGGCGTCGGAAATAGGGGACGCCTTCCCCCTTGTATCCGCATCGAGGGCACCGGCGAAGGCCGGACGGACGGAGGACGGCGCCGCCGGTGGCGACCGCGCTGGGGCGGGTGCCGCAGGTGGGACACCGGTCCGCATCGCCGTCGAGGGCTTCACCGCAGGTGGAGCAGCGGGTCATCGCGGCAGTGGATCCAGGGTGGATGATAGGAGGCGTGGTCCCCTACGATGACCGATCGCGGAAGATTCAGCGAGGGGCATCGGTCAGCGGATGCGAACGATCCGGGCCGAGAGACGTCCGGCGGCCGCCACCGGCCCGTCCCCCGCTCCCCCTACCCGGAGAAGCACCGATCCGGCGCCCGAGGCCGGGACCTCGTGGAAGGCGGGCGACGCCGAGAAGAGGGTGTCCACCGCCAGACCGTCACCTTCGGACAGGAGCTGGGGCAGCAGCGGCCAGGGATCTCCCTCCCCACCCGCCAGGAGAGCCTCCAGATCGACGTCCTGGTATCGGTCCGGGAAGGCTTCTTCCACCACCGCTCCCGGGCTCTCGGCGAGGAGAGCCGTCCACCACCCCCTCAACAGCGATGGCCAGTCGGAGCCGGTCGCCTCCTCCACGTTCTCCACGGCGGTGCGGTTCGTCCGGGTGAGGGCGCCCAGGAGCTCCGATCCCCATCGGTCGGTGGCGTAGAGGAGGAAGAGCCAGGACGCTCCCCGCTCCTCCAGATTTCCCGACCCGGTCCCGACCACCAGCGACGTGCCCGTCGGGTCGGCGAGATAGCGCCGGGCTCGGATCCGGTTTCCCTCGCGGAAGGCCGCCGCCGCCGAGTCTCGCCCGCGGGCCTCGACACTTCGGGCCACCAGCTCCTCGGCCATCTGGGCCAGCCCCTCGGAGAGCCAGAGCGCGCCGGTACCCACCCCGTCCCGCAGGACGGCCCGCTGGTGGAAGTGGACCATGTGCTGGAACTCGTGGGCCAGGACGGCCGGGATCCCCCGCAGCAGGCGTTCCCGGGTGCGGGGATCGCCGTGGATGCCCTGGGGGTCGGGGACGACGGCGTAGAAGACCTCGCCATCGTTCCCACCGTCCCCCGGCCGCAGGTCGAGCCCGAAGAAGAAGCCGCCGATGAAGCCGTCGGAGCCGGCTGGGGTGAGACGGTTCACCACCGGGGTGAGGAGCATGATGACCCGCCCGTTCCCGTCCAGGTCGGATTCGGCTCCGAAAGACCCGGTGACCACCGGGTGGATGTCCTCGTCGAAGGTCCGGGCCAGACGCTCCAGATCGCCCGCCTGGAACCCGTCCTCCGGCGCCTCCTCGTCCAGGTAGATCGCCGCCCTCTCCCCGATGTGGCGGGCCACCGCCGTCACCTCCTCGGTCTCGCCCTCCCGGTTGAGGACCCGGAAGGTCCGGCGATCCCCCCGTTCGGGTGGCGCCTGGACCGCCACCACCCCTGCACGCTCGCCCGCCGACGGTCTGTGCGGGATGGCCCGCCACCGGAGCTGGGCCTCCCAGTCGGTGGCGAAGCGCCCGCCCATCCTCTCCGGATCCCGTTGCTCCGCCCATCGCGCCCTTGCCGAGGCAGGGCCGGGCGACGCCGCGGCCACCGTCGCCGGCGCGCCCGCCAGGGTCCGCACCCGGACGGGGTAGCGGGCGCCGACCACGGTGGATGCCGATCCAAGGAGAAGGGCGTAGCTCGCACCCCCGTCCAGGAGGAGGCAGCCCGGGGCACCGGGATCCTGGATGTCCAGCACCTCGCCCGGCGCCAGGACCCGCGGTGGCGTCCCCTCCGCCACCACCATGGCGGCCTGGCCGCCGCTCACCAGGGTGCCCCGCTGGACGGTCACCTCCACCGGACGGGTGGGGAGGCAGGGAGGGACCTCCACCCGGAGCGATCGGGCCGACGCCTCCGTCACCCGGCCGCGGATCCCGGAGAAGAGCACGACGGCCTCCCGGGGATCCTCCGGAAAACCCTCTCCCTCCAGGAGGACCGATTCACCGGGCACCAGGAGGGTGGGCTCGAGGCCGTCGAGCCGCGGGCGGCCCGCCAGGGTGGCGTCGAAGGCCGCGACCCGTTCCGGGGCGAGCCTCGACGCGGACGGCACCGGGAGTCTCCCCGAAGGCGACCGCGGTGGAGACGACACCGGCGGAATCGGAGACGCTGGACCCCGGACCCTGGAGGGCGGCGTCGCCCCCTGCCACGCGCCACTCCACCACGATCCCCGACTGGGCCACCCCGTCGTCGGCGGAGACCACCACGGCGTCCAGCGAGAGGGTCTCGCCGGGGAGGCCCACGGCGCCGTCGCCGGCGCGGGCGAAGATCTGCACCTCCTCGGCCCGCGGTGCGGTGGGCTCCGCGCAGGCCAGGAGGAGGGTGGTGAGGAGGAGGAACGGGCGGCCCCCCGACAGGGGCGATGGCCCCATCACGGGTCCCCGCTCTCCCGGGACAACGACATGAGATCGACGATGGGGGTCCCGGTGAGCGCGGAGGCCCCGGTGCGCACCCGCCCGGTGACGGTGAGGTACTCCA
>CAKZOQ010000223.1 GCA_937136445.1 uncultured Gemmatimonadota bacterium | reverse complement strand
CCCACGTCCAGGTGCCGCAGGAGGGCCAGGAGTCCGGGGTAGGTGGCCTCGTTGAAGACCACGAAGCCGGTGTCCACGCGGCGGATCGTCCCGGTGGAATCCTCGAGCTCCACCGTGCGGGTGTGGCCGCCCACATGCGCGTGGGCCTCGAAGACGACGACGTCGTGGTCGGCGTCCAGGAGGTAGGCGGTGGTGAGTCCGGCGACGCCGGATCCTACGATGGCGATTCTCATCGGTGGGCGCCTACCCCGCTTCCCCCGCGGGGCTCCGTCCGTCGAGGATGGACCGCCGGCCCGCCCGGGGCGCACCGGAGCGGCGCGTCGCGGACGGGTGCGCGACCGACCCGTCCCGGACTATCTTTCCACCCACTCTCCACGAGGAGCGATCCCCTGAAGACGTCCGAGGGAGACTGGGGCTTGGTCCTGGTCTCCGATGCCCGCGCGCTGCATGACGCCCTGGTCCGCCGCTGGCGGGCCGAGGGGCTCGTCGTGGAAGAACCGGATGCCGCGGCGGAGCTGAAGGAGGGCGCCGAAGCCCTTCTTCACCACCTCTCCAAGGCGGTGGAGACCGGCCGGCCGGGCCTCTTCCGGGACTACGCCGCCTGGGCCAAGGGATACCTCCAGGGCCGCGCCGCCCGACCCACCGAGCTGCTGCAGGATCGACTCCAGGTCGTGGACGCCCTCCTGGCGGACTCGGGCGAAGACGACGAGGCCCGAAGCCTGGTGCGGGCGATCCGCGACGAGGTCCCGGGACTCGAGGCGGAGACCCGGCAGGGACGGGGGAAAAATCCCCTCGGGGATCTTCACGTCCGCTACCTGAACGCCCTCATGGCCGCCGACCGCCGGACGGCCCACCGGTTGGTTCAGGACGCCCTCGCGGGTGGGGTGGACGTGCGCGACATCTATCTGCACGTCTTCCAGGCCGCCCAGCGCGAGATGGGCCGACGGTGGCAGCTCAACGAGGTGTCCGTACCCCAGGAGCACTTCTGCACGGCCGCCACCCAGCTCATCATGTCACAGCTCTACGACGAGGTCTTCTCGGCGGAGCGCAACGGGAAGGTGGTGGTGGTGACGTCGGTTGCCGGCGACCTCCACGAGATCGGCGCCCGGATGGTGGCGGACTTCTTCGAGATGGACGGGTGGGACACGGTGTACCTGGGCGCAAACTCCCCCTCTTCGGCGGTGGTGGAGGAGATGAAGGAACGGGGCGCTGAAGGCCTGGCTCTCTCCGCCACCATGACGCCCCACGTCTCGGCGGTGGCCGAGCTCATCCAGGAGGTGCGGAAGGACCCCGAGGCAGGGTCCCGCTGGATCCTGGTGGGCGGCTACCCCTTCGGCGTCGATCCCGATCTCTGGAGGGAGGTGGGGGCCGACGCCATGGCGCTGGATGCGCTGGAGGCCACGGGCACCGCCGCTCGACTCTCCGAGGTCCGGTGACGCCGGAGCCGGGGGGGCGGGGTCGGGCCGAAGTTGCGGTGCTATGCGACGAGGAGGGACGCATCACACGGGTGCTCCGGACCCCGGAGTGGACGTCGCCGGAGGGCTGGCTCGGGGGCTCCCTGGGGGACTTCGTGGACGAGGGGAGCCGTCTGAAGGTCGCCAACATGCTGGAGCGCACCCGGGAGGAGGGGGCGGTCTTCGGCTGGGAGCTGGGGGTCGTGAAGGACGGCGGGGTGGAGCTCCTCCAGTTCGCCGCGGGCTCCGACGAGGGGCGATTCCTGGTGGTGGGCGGTCCGGCGGGGACGGACGTGGAGGCGTTCTACCAAGAGATGATGCGCGTCTCCAACGAGCAGGCCAATGAGCTCCGGCAGCGGGTCAAGGACGGATCCCGGAGCGAGGCCGACTCGCCCGGAGACGCCGACCCCTACGAGGAGATGACCCGGCTCAACAACGAGCTCGCCATGGCCCAGCGGGAGATGGCCAAGAAGAACGTCGAGTTGGAGCAGCTCAACGAACAGAAGGTCCAGTTCCTCGGCATGGCGGCGCACGACCTTCGCAATCCCCTCGGCGTCATCATGGGCTACAGCGAGATCCTCCAGGACACCGTCGAGGACCTCTCGCCCGCCCATCGCGAGATGCTGGAGGTCATCGAGTCCTCCAGCGAGTTCATGTTGGGGATGGTGAACGAGCTGCTGGACGTCTCCCGCATCGAGTCGGGACGGCTGGATCTGACGCGGACCCGGACGGATCTGGCTCGGCTTCTGGGCAAGAACCTCGCCCTCAACCGGCTGGTGGCGGATCGGAAGGAGATCGCGATCACGCTGGAGGTCGAGGAAGCGCTCCCCCCCGTATACGTGGACCCTGCGAAGATCGATCAGGTCATGAACAACCTGGTCTCCAACGCGGTGAAGTACTCGCACCGGGGGACGGCGGTGGAGGTTTGGGCCCGCCCGGTGGGACCCTCGGGTCAGGCCGTGGAGATCCAGGTGCGAGACCGGGGGCAGGGGATCCCCGCCGACGAGGTGGAGGGTCTCTTCAAGGCCTTCGGGACGACGTCCGTGAGTACCACGGGAGGGGAGGACAGCACCGGCCTCGGACTGATGATCGTCCGGAGGATCGTGGAGGGCCACGACGGCCGCATCGAGGTAGAGAGCACCGTCGGAGAGGGCTCCACCTTCACGGTCCGCCTCCCGGTCCACGGGGGAGCGCCGGAGGAGGCAGCCGAGGCGCTGACCGCCGACCCCGAGCCCCTGGAGGCGTCCGCCGGGGAGGCGCCGGCCCACGAGGATGGAGGTCTCCACGTCCTGGTGGTGGACGACAGCCGCATGGTTCGCCGCGTCACCCAGGGCCTCCTCGAGGCACAGGGCCACTCCGTCCACGAAGCGGAGTCCGGGGAGGAGGCGTTGGTTCTCCTCGATGACCTCGACCGTTGTGACCTCGTCCTCCTGGACCTGGAGATGCCCGGACTCGACGGAGAGGAGACCCTGGCCGAGTTGCGGGCCGGGTCGGCCCGGTGGCGGGATGTCCCGGTGGTGTTTCTCAGCGGCGCCCGGCCCGAGGACGTGTCGGAACGGCTCGAGGGGCACGACGCGCTGGACTTCCTGACCAAACCGGTAGACGGTGCAGAGCTTGCCCGTCTGCTGGAACGTGCCCGGTCCGCCGGGGCGGACGCGCCCTAGGCGATCCCCAGCCAGCCGCCGACGAGGTAGCCGGCCACGGCGACCCCGCCGGTGAGCACCGCGCCCCAGGTCAGATCCACCAGGACCACCACCAGGGGGAAGTCCTCGAACAGCGCCATGCAGGTGAGGTCGAAGGTGGCGTAGGCGAAGAACCCCAGGAAGGCTCCGAGCGCCAACGTCTGTCCCAGCGAGTCGGCTTCGAGTCCGGGGCGGACGGCGAAGACCAGGATGCCGGCGATGTACAGGCAGTAGAAGAGGAGGGCGGCGACCCAGTTCACCTCGTCGGCCAGGAGATGGCCCAGGTGGCGCTGGTAGAAGCCCGACGCCACCACACCGAGCCAGACCAGGTCGATGGCGAAGAAGACCAGCGCGGTGAGGCCGTAGAGCTGCAACATCGGGACGAGACCCATGAGCGTCCTGGTGCGGAACGGGGAAGGGGCGCGGGGGTTCGGGGAGCCGTACCCAGCGCACCCCCGCTCGTGCCCGGAACCTGGATGCTCCCTTCCTTTCGATGCCGCCCTGGCCTGCTCGCCTGCGTGCTCGTGGGCGTCGCCCTGGCGACGCTGATGAAAGGGCCCGGCCCGGCGTCGGCGCAGACCCGGTCTTCGGCGGTTGAGGAGGCGGGTCCGTCCGGGGATGTCGGGCCGGAGCTGGAGCGGCTGGCCCGGGCCCTTCGCGACGCCCAGCGGACCCACCTCCGGCGGGTGGGTCTCTGGGGCGGCGCCAACCTGGTGGGGGGCGCGGTGTTGGCCGCCACCTCCGACGCCGGCTCGTTCGGGCGGGCGTTCGGGGTCCAGTCGGCGGGGTGGGGGGCGGTGAACGTCGGGCTGGCGGCGATGGGCCTGCTGGGGGATCCCGGCCCGCTGCCCGACGACGTCCCCTCCGTCCTGGCTGCGGAGGACGGCTGGACCCACCTCCTCCTGGTGAACCTGGGCCTGAACGTCGGCTACACCCTGGTGGGATCGACGCTGCTGGTGGCGGCGGGCGAGGGGTTGGAGGGTCCCACCACCGTCCGGGGCCACGGGGCGGCGGTGGTGGTCCAGGGGCTGGGGCTCCTGGTGCTGGACGCCCTCGCCTGGCTGGACAGTCGGGACCGTTCGGAGCAGCTCCGGAGCCGGCTTCCGTTGACCCTCTCCGCCGGGCCGCGGCCGGGGAGCGCGCGCCTCACCCTCCTGTCCGTGGGGGTCGGGCCTTAGGTTGACCCCATGATCAACGAAACGGCCCGAGGCACCAAGCGCATCCTCTGGGTGGACGACGAGGTGGACCTCCTACGACCCCACATCCTCTTCCTCCAGGCCCGCGGCTACCACGTCGACGCCATCTCCAACGGCGACGACGCGCTGGCCCTCCTGCGGAGCAACACCTACGACCTCGTCCTCCTCGACGAACAGATGCCCGGTCGGCGAGGGCTCGAGGTGCTGGAGATCCTC
Source organism: uncultured Gemmatimonadota bacterium (assembly GCA_937136445.1). Lineage (GTDB taxonomy): Bacteria > Gemmatimonadota > Gemmatimonadetes > Longimicrobiales > Gaopeijiaceae > JAJCZZ01. The sequence goes on along the minus strand of CAKZOQ010000223.1, from coordinate 140 downwards.
CGGCGGGACGATCCGCATGCCCGCGTGGTGATGATCACCAAGTCCGAGGAAGACAAGACGATGACGGAGGCCATCGGCCGCCGGGTGGACGACTACCTGGTGAAGCCCACGAGCCCCCGTCAGGTGCTCAGCGTGGTGAC
>CAKZOQ010000222.1 GCA_937136445.1 uncultured Gemmatimonadota bacterium | reverse complement strand
GCCAGGAGGATGGCGTTGGACTTCACCCCGAAGACCGCCGCCCAGGCGAAGCGGAGGTCGTCCCACTCGGCGTCGGTGGGCGCCCGCTTCGTCGCGACGGACCAGCTCCCGTCCTCCACCCCGTAGTAGGGGGGAAGGGGCGGGGTCTGGACCAGCATGCCTCCATAGACGCTCCGAAGCCCCAGGGCCCGGGGGAAGCGGCCATGCCCCGCCACGAAGCGGGCGGAAGCCTTCTCGAGCTCCGTCCGATCCGTCCATTCCCCAGAGGTGGGCTCCCAGGGCAGCGGCTCATCCCGCCCGGGAAAGGTGAGGAGGCGGAGGTTCTTCTTGGCGGTGAGGATCTCCAGCGCGTCGTCCGTGAACTCCGGCGCCACCACGCACTCCACGAACATCTTCGAGATGCGCTCCGCCGTCGCCGGCTCCACCGGTCGGTTGAGGGCGATGATGCTCCCGAAGGCGCTGATGGGATCGCAGCGCAGGGCCCCCTCGTACGCCTGGTCCTGGGTGTCGGCCACGGCAAGCCCGGAGGGCGTGGTGTGCTTCACGATGACCGCGGCGGGACGAGGCGTGAAGGCGAAGGGAGAGAGGCAGAGCAGGGCTCCGTCCAGATCCAACAAATTGTTGTAGGACAGCGCCTTACCGTGTTTCTTCTCAAGTGCTGCAATACCTTCGTTCCGAGCTCCTTCCCGGTAGAAGGCCGCCGCCTGGTCGGGGTTCTCTCCGTAGCGAAGGGTCTGCGTCCGCTGGAGCCGTACGGTGAGCGTCCCGGGGAGCTGGTCCACGACCTCTCCCCGACCCCGATCGGAACGCCCCTCCCCCTCCATCCCCACGCCGAGGGCGTGGTCCTCGGCGGCTCCGGCGAGGTAGAGGTGCCCCGCCACCGCCTGATCGTATCGGCTGACGTGGTCGAAGACCTTGGCGGCCAGGCGACGGCGCACCCTCCGCGCCCGGGCCTCGTCCTCCCCGTCCAGCGCCTCGACGACGCCGCCGTAGTCCGCCGGGTCCACCACCACCCAGACGTGGGCGTGGTTCTTGGCCGCCGAGCGGATCATGGTCGGTCCACCGATGTCCACCTGCTCCATGGCCTCCGCGACGCTCACGTCGCCCTGGGCGATGGTCTCCCGGAACGGGTAGAGGTTCACCACCACCAGGTCGATGGGACCGTAGCCCTCGGCCTCCAGCGCCTCGACGTCGTCGGGTCGGTCTCGGCGCGCGAGGAGCCCGGCGTGGATGGCGGGGTGCAGCGTCTTCACCCGCCCGTCCATCATCTCCGGGTGCCCGGTGACCTCCGCCACATCCGTCACCTCGAGCCCTGCGGCGCGGAGGGCTCGCGCCGTCCCACCGGTGGAGAGGAGCTCCCAGCCCCGTTCCACCAGGGCTGCGCCCAACTCGTCGATGTCGGTCTTGTCCGAAACGCTCAGGAGCGCCCGCTTCATGGTGTGTCCTCTGTGGGGATGGGGGTGGAACGATGCATGGAGCGGGAGAGCTCAAACGGCGTCGGTGAGCTCGGTAGGGTAGGGGTGGGTCTGGCCCGAGGGGGCGGGCCCGAACCCTTCGCCCTCCAGGCTGAGCGGCCCCGACGGGCGCCCCTCCTCGATGCAGTGGGCCACATGGTCCACCACCCGAGGGTAGAGGCGATGCTCCACGACCAGCACCCGACGGGCGAGCGACTCCGGGGTGTCGTCGGCGTGGACCGGCACCGGCCACTGGGCAAGGATGCGCCCGCGGTCGTAGGCCTCGTCCACCACATGCACCGTGGGACCGGTGAGTCGTACGCCGGCCTCCAGGACCGCACGATGCACGTGGAGCCCGTACATCCCCTTCCCTCCGAAGGACGGCAGGAGCGCCGGGTGGATGTTCAGCATCCGACCGCGGAAGGCCCGCACGACCTCGGCCGGGACCAGGCGGAGGTAGCCGGCCAGGAGGACCAGGTCCACCTCGTGAGCCCGCAAGGCGTCCAGGGTCTGTCGGGTGACGTCGGCCGTGTCACGCCCCCGGGTGGCCACCACCCTCGTGGGCACGTCGGAGGCGTGGGCGCGATCCAGCGCGCCGGCATCCGACCGGTCGCTCACCACCAGACCGACGCGCCATCGCTCGTCCGGCACCTCGTGATCCAGGAGGGCTTGCAGATTCGTCCCTCCCCCGGAGGCGAAGACCGCCGCGGTGAGGGTCGAGTCGTTCATGCCAGCTCTCCTCCGAAATGCCCTACGAGGAAGGGGTTGGTGGCGCGTTCGCGGCCCACCGTGGTGGCGGGACCGTGGCCGGTGTAGAGCCGGGTCTCGTCGGGGAGGGTCAGGACCTGCTCCCGGATGGACGACATGAGGGTCTGGAGGTCCCCGCCAGGAAGGTCCGTCCGTCCGATGGAGCCCTGGAAGACCACGTCCCCCACCAGCGCCAGCCCGTGCTCCTCCGCCACCAGGATGACGTGTCCGGGGGCGTGCCCCGGCGCGAAGCGCACCGCGAAGGTGCACCCGCCGAAGGAGACGTCCTGGCCGTGCTCGAAGGCGTGGGTGGGCTCCGGCTGGGGCGAAAAGGACATCCCGAAGGCCCCGGCCTGCTGGGCCAGTCCGTCGAAGAGCGGCCGATCCGCGGGGTGGAGCCAGATGGGCACGTCCGGATCCAGGGCGTGGACCCGGTGGAGACCCTCCACGTGATCCAGGTGGGCGTGGGTCAGGTAGATCTGCTCCAGCGTCCAGTCTTCGGCGCGGATCCGCTCCACCATCCTCTGAGAGGCGGCCCCTGGGTCCACCGCCGCCACGCCACCCGAGTCCGGGCAGATGACGAGGTAGCCGTTCTCCGCGAATCCCCCGCCGGCGAAGGCCTCGACCTTCACGGGGTCAAGCGCACCCGCAGCCCGAGGGGCGGACGCCGGCCAGCTCCAGCCGCTCCTCCTCCTCGGTGGGCGGGGACCAGCCCCCGGAGAGCTCCAGCATACGATCCAGCGCCTGCTGGGCCCGGATCCGGATCTCCTCGTCCAGCTCCACTTCGTACTCCTCGTGGTCCAGGCACCAGGCGAGCTTGCTGAGGGTGTTGAGCTTCATGTTGCCGCATACGGCGGCCCCGGAGAGGGGGATGAAGGTCTTCTCCGGATACTGCTCCTTCATCCGGTCCACCAGCCCCCGCTCGGTGCCGAAGATGACGGCGTCGTGCTGCCCGGCGAGATCCACCATGCCGGCGGTGGAGGTGACCTCGTCGGCCTTCTCCAGGAGGTCTTCCCGGGCTTCGGGGTGGACCACCACGAGGGCGTTCGGGTGCTCCGACCGGGCCTTGGCGAGCTCCTCCAGGACCATGTCGTCGTGGACGTAGCAGTAGCCGTCCCAGGCGATGATGTTGTCGCGACCCGTCCGCTCCTGGACGTACCGGGCCAGGTTCCGGTCCGGGACGAAGAGGATGGTCCGGTCCGGGTCGATGGACTCCACCACGGCCACGGCGTTGGACGAGGTGCAGCAGATGTCCGCCTCGGCTTTCACCTCGGCCGAGGAGTTCACGTAGGCCACCACCGCGGCGCCCGGGTGCTCTTCCTTGAGTCGGCGGAGGGCCGGGCCCGTGACGAAGTCGGCCATGGGACATCCGGCGCGCAGGTCCGGCATGAGGACCCGCTTCCCCGGGGAGAGGATCTTCGCCGTCTCGGCCATGAAGTGGACGCCGCAGAAGACGATGGTGCCGGCCTCGGTGGCGGCGGCCTCCTGGGAGAGCCCCAGGGAATCGCCCAGGTAGTCGCTCACCGACTGGATCTCGACCCGCTGGTAGTTGTGGCCGAGGATGACGGCGTCGAGCTCGTCCTTCCGACGGAGGATCCGTCGCCGGAGCTCCTCCTTGGAGAGCGCCGCGTAGTCCAGCGGCGTAGCAAGGATGTCGGAGCCCGTGGGGGCCGGCGAGATCAAACCGTGAACGAGCTCCCGCAGCCGCAGCCGCCGGACGCGTTCGGGTTCGAGAAGCTGAAGCCCTGACCCATGAAGCTCGTGACGTAGTCGATCTGAACGCCGTTGAGGTACTGGGCGCTGAAGGGGTCCACGAAGACCTTCACGCCGGAGATCTCCACGATCTCGTCGTCCTCCTCCGGCTCATCTTCGATGTTCAGGCCGTACTGGAATCCGGAGCACCCTCCGGGTAGGACCGCCACCCGGAGCCCGGCTTGCTTCTCCACGCCGTGCTCCTGGATGAAGTCCTGCACCTTCTCGGTGGCCGTCTGCGTCAGCGTAAGTGATACCATGCTGTGCACGTCCTCCTCGGGACGTTCGGTCGGTGGGAGCCCATCGCCCGTCGGGGGGGCTCCGCTCACCTCAGAGATACACGGCCCGCCAGGTGCGGTTTCCCGTCCCACCGGGTCGCGTTCTTGGGACAGAAGCTACCGGAGCCCTCCCACGGGGTCAACGGCTCGGGAGCCATCCCTGTACAGCCCCGTCAAACGGCCATCAGGAAGGCATTTAGGGGAACTCGTCCCCGCCGTCCGAGTGCGTCTCGGCGAGGATCAGCCGCACCGCCGCCGGGAGGTCGTCCACCACCGGGATCTCGCCGGGCGGCGCCACGTCGGCGGGGAGGGGGTGACCGGTGCGGAGGAGAATCCCCCGTCCGCCGAGCTCCTCCGCCGGCACCACGTCGCTGAGCTTGTCGCCGACGTACCAGGACCGGCTCAGGTCGATGCCCAGCTCCGCGGCGGCCTCCAGGTGCATCCCCACCGCCGGCTTCC
>CAKZOQ010000221.1 GCA_937136445.1 uncultured Gemmatimonadota bacterium | reverse complement strand
TGGGCGCAGCTTGGGTGGACCGGGTAGGGGTACCCACCAGGGCCTCGTGTGGGGGCGGCGCTACCAGCCGCCGCCGCCACCCCCGCCGCCACCACCCCCGGAGAACCCGCCCCCGCTGCTGCCGCCTCCGGAGGAGGAGGGTGCCGCCGACGAGGCGGAGAGCGACGAGGAGAAGGCGCTCCCCAGCGAGCTGGACATGCCGGAGAAGGAGGTGGGGGACCCGCCGTTGGCGTGGTACCACGCCATGGCACCGCCGGACCGTCCCGTGGCGGCCAGGGCCGCGGCGTCCAGGGCGTCTTCGAAGCGCTCGGCCCACGCGCTCTCCACGCCCAGGGCCAGCGCGTAGGGAAGGTGGCGCTCGAAGAGCTCCATCGACGCGTCGGCAGGCTGGAGCCGACGGATCCGATCGCCCTCGGTGGCGGTGAGGAAGGCCTCGTAGCCCTCCAGTTGGTCGAGCACGCCGCGGCCGAGGAGGGTGGGGCGTTCCAGGAGGTGGTAGAAGAGGACGTTGAGCCCGCCCAGCACCACGGCGGCGCCGGCGATGTGGGGTGGGACCGCCTGGACGAGCATCCAACCCACGAAGAGCTCGGCCCCGACGAAGGGAAGGCTGAAGAGGGTGAGGAAGAGCGCGCTTCCCCAGCTCAGCAAACGCCCGGTGAGGGCGTTCTTCCATTCGATCAGGGCCCGGACGACGAGCGTACCGGTCCCCAGCGTCCAGATGGTGAGCCAGAGCCCCATGAACCAGGCCTCGGGAGCGATGGAGAAGCGAGCGCGCCAGGCCAGCGCCGCGAAACCGATCAGGCTCAGGCCGACACCGAGGGCGAACCACCGCCGATTGTTCACGAAGTAGCGAGCCTCGAGGTGTCGCTTCAGTCGACTCCTCAGCGCACGGGCGGCGGCTCGGACCTCGGCGTTGGAGCTTCCGCCCAGTCGCTCCATCCCGGTCCCGTCCTGCCCCAGAAGCTCGTGGAGGACCCGTTCCTCCTCCGGGGCGAGGGGCTCTTCCGCGGACGGGCCCTCGCCGTTGTCGTACCGCACCCCCCGCACCACCCAGTCGTCGTCGTCCTGCTCCAGCCTCACCCGGCCCTTCACCGCCAGGCTCACCAGGGCCGCCGCCATCTGCCGGGTGTCGTAGCCCCGTTCCACCAGGTATCCGAGAGCCGCCGGGGAGAAATCCTCCGGGGGCTCGTAGCGGACCATCACCGGGCGGCCCCGGGGATCCCTGCCCACGCGGTTCCACAGGAGGAGGTAGACGGCCAGGAGGAGGGCCACCACCAGCCCGGTGTCGATCCAGGGGCCGAAATCGAGGAGGAACCAGCGGGCCCGCTGCTCGTCGGTGGGGGCCGCCACGAGCTCTGTGGGCATGGCGACGCGGACGGTGAGTCCTTCGCCGGGGGGGAGCGTTCCAGTGGTCTCGAAGACCGCCTGGCTGCGTTCGTCCGCCCCATTCACGACGTACTCGGAGGTGAGGTCCCGGGCGGTGGACCCCACCTCACCCGTCCACCCGTCCATGCGGACGTCCGCCGCCGGGATCCGTTCGGGGAGGAGGACGCGGGCCGAGGCCTGGCGGATGGGGAAGGCCCACCCGTGGCCCGTCACGTTCCAGGTCAGGCTGTCGGTGACGGGGCCGTGCTGGATCCAGCGGGTGGTGCGGTAGCGGAGGGTGTAGGTGTGGAGCCCGGATTCCAGCAGGACGTCGGGGTCGCCGATGCGCACCCGCACCCCGCCTCGCTGCGCCGGTCCCCCGACGCTCAGGAGGGTGTAGGGCTCCGCGACCCCGTCCCGGAGCACCCCGGTGACCTCGAAGGGGGCGTTCACCCGGCTGAACCGGGAGGCGCCGGGGAAGCGGGTGGGGAAGTCGCGATAGATCCCCCGTCGGATCTCGTTCCCGTTGGCACGGACCTGGATGATCTCGGCGATCTCCAGCCACCCGTCGGGCTGGACGTCCACCAGAACGTCGTAGCTCAGGATCTCCTCCGGCCCCTGCTGGGGGGGCGAGGGGGTCTGGGCATCCAGGGCGGAGCCCGTGGCTCCCCAACCCGGAAGGGCCAGGAGGAGACCCAGGGTCAGGCGGCGGAGGAGCGAAGGTTCGAAGGCCGTGGTCCGACGGATGGGGTGCATGTCGCGAAGATAGAAGGGACCCCGCGGGCCTGCGCCACCCCGGGACCCGTGGCGCCCGTCCTGATTGCGCCGCCCACGACCGCGGACGACGTTCGCCCCATGCCTCCCGACGCGTCCCCCGAACGCCCCT
>CAKZOQ010000220.1 GCA_937136445.1 uncultured Gemmatimonadota bacterium | reverse complement strand
TCGGCGTCCTGGTAGGCCTCCAGCGGGTCGGCGGCGTCCTCTCCCTCGTCCTGGAGGCGCGTCCAGGCGTCGTCCAGGTCCAGGAGGGGCTGAGGGACGTCGTCGGGATCCGGCTCCTCCAGGGCCCGGCGGAGGACGGAGGGGTCGGGGGTCTCGGGAAAGACACGGGTCCCCACGACCTGGAAGACCAGGATGCCGGAGTGGGCCACCAGGGCCCGTCCGGATTCGGTGACGAGGTGGGGGTGGGCCACTTCGGCGTCGTCGCAGATGGCCTTCACCCGGTGCACCACGTCGGCGGCGTACTGCTCCACCGTGTAGTTCATGGACGAGTCCCGGGCGGAGCCGCTCCCGTCGTAGTCCACGCCCATCCCGCCCCCCAGGTCCAGGATCTCCATGGGCGCCCCGAGCCGCACCATCTCCACGTAGAGCTGGGTGAGCTCGTTCACGGCGTACTTCACCGTCCCGATGTCGTAGATCTGGGATCCGATGTGGCAATGGAGCATCCGCAGCCCTTCCAGCAGGCCCTCGTGCCGGAGGTAGTCGATGGCCGAGAGGATCTGGCTCACCGAGAGCCCGAACTTCCCCCGCATGCCGGCGGACTGGGCCCAGCGCCCCACCCCCCCGGAGGCCAGCTTGGCCCGGATCCCGAAGCGTGGCGTGACCTCGTGGCGCCGGGCGGCCCCGACGATGAGCTCGAGCTCGTCGGGCTGCTCCGCCACCGGGAGGACGTTCCGCCCCATCTTGGCGGCGAGGATGGCGGTCTCGATGAACTCCTCGTCCTTGAAGCCGTTGCAGATGAGGGGCATCTCGTTGCGCCCCTCGGTGAGAGCCAGCCCCGCCAGAAGCTCGGGCTTGGAGCCCGCCTCGAGCCCGAAGCCGATCTCGGCGGCCACGTCCCGGATGACCTCGCAGACGTGGCGCTGCTGGTTGACCTTCACCGGATAGACGCAGGCGTACTCGCCGCCGTAGTCGGCCTCCTTGCGGGCATGATCGAAGGCCGCGCGGAGGGTCCGCATGCGGTGCTCCAGGATCCCCGGCCAGCGGAGGACCACCGGCGGATGGATGTCCCGGGCCGTGAGCCCCTCCATGACCTCCGCCAGGTCCGCCCCCGGGCCCTGACGGCCGTGGGGGTAGACGCGGATGGTGCCCCGGTCCGAGACCCGGAAGTAGGGAGACCCCCAGTCCTCCAGCCCGTAGAGCAGGGCGGCATCGGAGGGGGACCAGGAGGTGTCGTCGGTCATGGAGTGGGGAGGGGGTCGGAGGGTGGAGGATCTGGCGCGCTGTCGGGACGGGTATGCGAAACCCGCCCGACCGGCCGCCGTTCCCGCTCCGGCACCGGCTCCGGCTCGCCGCGGAGGGCCTGCTGCGGATCCGCGCGCGCGACGGGCGGGGACCACCTCTGGCCTCTCGTCGCCGCCGCCTCCAGGTTCAGGCCGCACCGCGCTCCTCCGCTCCCACGTCGCCCTCTCCATGAGCCTCCCCCGCCCACGCCGGACCTGCACCTCCGGCGAGCGCCACGGCCGCCCTCGCCTGGTCGCATCCCCGCCCGAGCGCCGCGGGGCAGCCTGCTCCGGCGGGAACGGGCGGAGAGCCGTTCGGTAGGAGGCACCCATGTTTCCCATGACGCTCTGGGTGAAGCGGCTCCTCCTGGCCAACGTCGCCGCCTTCCTGGTGACGGGGGCGGTGCCGGGGCTGTACCGCCTGCTGATCCTCTACCCGCCGGCCATCCTGTCCCGGCCCTGGACGCTGGTGTCCTACATGTTCCTCCACGCGGGGATCGGGCACCTGGTCTTCAACATGATCGGGCTCTTCTTCTTCGGTCCGCGGCTGGAGGACCGTCTCGGGGCCCGGGGCTTCCTCTGGCTGTACTTCCTCTCCGGCCTCGGCGGCGCCGTCTTCAGCTTCATCTTCGCCCGTCAGTATCCGGTGGTGGGCGCCTCGGGGGCGGTCTACGGGATTCTCCTGGGCTTCGCCCTCATCTGGCCCCGGGAGAAGATCTACATCTGGGGCATCCTCCCGGTGGAGGCCTGGCTCCTGGCCGCGCTCCTGGTGGGGGGATCGCTCTATGCGGGGATCACCGGATCCCAGTCCGGCACGGCCCACTTCGCCCACCTGGGTGGGCTGGCCTTCGGCTTCGCCTACCTCAAGTGGAGGGAGCGCCGGCAGGGGGCTGCCGTCCGGACCTTCCAGAAGGCGCAGAAACCCACGACGAGCGGCGGCTCGGAACGGGTGGTGAAGGCGCGGTGGAAGGGGATCAGCGTGGACGGCCTCCACGAGATCAACCGCGAGGAGGTCGTCCGCCTCCTCTCCAAGGTGGAAGCCGATGGGGCGTCGGCCCTCACCGAGTCGGAGCGCGACTTCCTGGACAGGATGGCGGCGCGCTGAGGCGCCCGTGAAGAGCGACACACACGTCCGGATCCGGGCCACGCCCCGGGAGATCTGGCCCTGGGTGGCCCATCCGGACGGGATCATGCGCTGGAATCGGAAGCTGGTGGCCCATGAGGCTCCGGCGCTCGAGCACCTCCATCGGGGGTCGCGCTTCCGGGTGACCTATCGCATGAAGAAGCCGGTGGAGACCTGGGCGGAGATCTCCGAGTGGAATCCGCCCCACCACGTCGCGCTCCTCTACCGCGACGATCCGTCCCGCTCGGGCGCCTCCGGACCCCGGCCGGGACGCCTCGGTCCTGGAGGAGGTGCCCGCCGCGGCCCGGGTGGCCGGACGCGCCGGGGGGGGCGACGCGCGGGGAAGGGGGATGGGGCTGCCTGGATGTCCGGCCTGGGCCGGGACGGCTGGGCGTCGGAGTCGGTGCGGCTGGAGGCCGACGGCGACGGCACCCGGGTGCTGCGAGAGCTGGAGATCCACGCCCCTGCCATCCCCTGGCCCTTCCGGCTCCTCATGGGCTTCTTCCTCCGCTTCGGGACGCCGGTGGAGGGCACGCACCTGGACCGGCTCAAGGAGCAGGTGGAAGGCGGCGAGCCCCTGGCGTGAGCGGCCGCTATCCGGTGCCGGCGCGGATCCACCGGGTGGAGGAGACCATCCAGCGCTCCCGCTTCGAGACCACTCTGGCCCACGCCCCGGACCCCGAGGCCGCCCACGCCTTCGTGGACCGCATTCGAGGGGAGCACCCCGACGCCACCCACCACTGCTGGGCCTTCGTGGCGGGACCGCCGGGGAGCACCACCCGCATCGGGATGAGCGACGACGGCGAGCCCCACGGGACGGCGGGCCGGCCGATGCTCACCGCGCTCCTGCATGCCGATGTAGGGGAGGTGGTGGCGGTCTGCACGCGCTGGTACGGCGGCACCAAGCTGGGCACCGGGGGGCTGTCGCGGGCCTACGGTGGGGGTGTGGCTGCGGCGCTGGATTCGCTGCCTACCCGGGAGCGGGTGGCGCGGGTCTGGCTGACGGTGACGGTGGGCTACCCGGAGGTGGACGGGCTGCAGCAGCTCCTGGACGAGCTCGAGGTCGTGGTGGAGGACGAGGACTACGGGGCCGAGGTGCGCTACCGGTGCGGGGTGCCGGAGGAATCGGTGACGGGCTTCCGGGAGGCGGTGGCGAACCTCACCGCCGGTCGAGGGCGTATCGAGGAGGACGGGGAGGAGGGGACGGCGGACGGAGGGGAGGGATGAGTCAGACAGGCGGCAGCGGGGCGACGCGCATCGACTACTCGGAGCTGCGGGCGACGCTGGACGAGGTGCGTGGGGCGGATGGGCCGGACGGGGGCGGGCCGGACAGGGCTGGAGGGGCAGGGGTCGGGCGGGCGCTCGGGTCGTTGGTCCGCCGGCTCCTGGGATGGGTGGTGGTGGCGGCAGCGCTCCTGGTGCTTCCCTTCGCGGTCTTGGTCCGGACCGCGGTGGGGGCGCAGCAGGGGCTGGGAGCGGGGGCGTGGGTGGCGGTCCTGGCCGGAATCCTGGCCACCGGCGGCATCCTGGTCCTCTACGCGGTGGTGGCCGGCCGGTGGCTCGGGGTCGGACCCGGCTTCCGGCGCACCCTCCGCTGGGGCTCGGTGGGGGCCGGCGCCGCCTTCGTGGTCTGGGCGCTTCTCTGGTTGGGGGCGGCCCAGGCCAAGTCACCGGAGGTCCGGGCGGAGTACCACAGCCTGCACCCGGTGCTGCGACTGGCCACCTCCACCGTGTTCCTGGTGGATCCCTGGCGGGTCATGACCGATGCTGCCCGGGAGCCGGAGGACTATGCGCTCATGGGCCTGCCGCCGGCGGAGTCGTCGCTTCACTTCGTCCAGGAAGACGGCTTCGTACACGCCGTGGATCTGCGGACGCGGGGACGGCCCGAGTGGGTGAACAAGGCGGTGGAGCTGGGCTTCTGGGCCTTGGGCTTCCACGCGCTCCGCCATCGGGGGACGGCGGACCACCTGCACGTGAGTCTGCGGACGCGGTAGGCGGGTCCTTGGGGAACGACCCGTGGGTGGTCGGCCGCTTCAGCCGGGCGGAGGCGCACGCCGGGGCCGGGCGAACCCCCTCAGCGCCGTGTCCAGCACCTGGAGCTCGTCGCTCCACCGCACCCGCCATCCGTCCTCGGTGCGGGTGAGCTGCATCACGTAGACCTCGGACTCGGCCCCGCTGATGCGGGCGGTGGTACGGTAGACCACATGGGCGCTGTCCGGGGATTCGGGGACGTGGCCCAGCACCGCGTCGTCCCGGTCGTAGATGGCATTCATGAGGCCCGGCATGGAGTCGATCATGGTGCCGATGGAGCGGGCGAAGACCTCGGCGTCGTCCAGGCGGGCGTAGGCTGGGGCGTCGGTGTCGGTGAGGGTGCGGCGGACCTGGCCGGTGGTGTCGGCCTCGGCGATGGCATCCACCACCTGGCGGAAGCGGGCGAGGGTGCGCGGGTGCATGAACTGGGTGGCGGCGCTCCACCGGATGGCGCGGAGGGAGCGGAGGTAGAGCTCGGCGGCGTCCTCGGGGGTGGTGGTGAGCTCCGGGAGGGTCTGGGCGGAGAGGGGGGACGTCGCGCTGGGGACGCTCGGACCCCCGGCGCTCATTCCGAGGACGAGGAGGAGGACGAGGAGGGGGTGGGGACGGGAGCGCGAGAAGGGACGGGCCATGGGCGATGGGACCCCCGGATGCGGTTCCGGGTCCGGCGGGGGGGTGGAAGGGGCTGGTGGGGCGGCGGATGGGGCCGATGGGAACCGCCGCCCGCCGTCGCATGTTCGGAGCGGTGAGGCCTCACACGACACGACAAGCTTTCAAGATTCTATCAAGGAGTCATCCCATGCGAACCAAGCCCATCTTCGGCGCGGTGCTGGCCGCGTCCGCCCTCATGCTCGCGGCGACGCCCGCAGCGCTCGACTGGACCGTCGATGTGCCGCACTCCGGCGTGAACTTCGAGGTCAAGCACTTCTTCACCCCGGTGGACGGCTCCTTCGAGAGCTACGACGCCACCCTGTTCTACGACCCCGCGAACCCGGAGAACAGCCGGGTGCAGGCCCGGATCGAGGTGGGGAGCGTGGCGACCGCCAACGAGCGGCGGGACACCCACCTGCTCTCGGAGGACTTCTTCGAGGCCGAGACGTATCCGTACATCACCTTCGAATCCACCGAAGTGGAGCAGGTGGCGGAGGACCGGCTCCTGGTGCGCGGTCCGCTGCGCATCAAGGGTCAGGTGCGGGACGTCGAGCTGCCGGTGACCATCCTGGGCGTGAAGGACATCCCCGCCGAGATGCAGGAGATGCTGGGCGGGGTCACCCAGGTGGCCAGCTTCGAGACCGAGCTCACCATCGACCGCCGGGACTTCGGCGTCGGGGTGGGGTCCTGGGCCGCCACCGCCGTGGTGGGTTCGGACGTGGACATCCGGATCACGGTGGAGGCCAACCGCTAGCCGGCGCCTCGCCGCTCCGACGGGGTCGGGGGAGTGGCCCACGGGCGCTCCCCCGCCTACCCTGTCGACACGTCCGGCAGGGAGGGGAGGACCGGGCGCACCCCAAGGCCCGGAGGGAGGGCGGATGACCACGCGGACCATCGACGATGTCCTCACCGAGATGGACGCCGTGGTGGACCGCTACCGGGCTCGAGGGCATCGGGGCGGGTACTTCGCCGCCCTCTACCGGCGGGTGACGCGGGAGGTGGCGGCGTGGATCGCCGCCGATCGCTTCGACGACGGCGCCCGGATGGAGCGCCTGGACGTCCTCTTCGCCGACCGCTACCTGGAGGCCGTCCGCCAGCGGGAGCAGGGTCGCCGGACCAGCCGCGCCTGGGAGGTGGCCTTCGACGCCTCCGAGGACTGGTGGCCCATCGTGCTCCAGCACCTCCTCCTGGGCATGAACGCCCACATCAACCTGGACCTGGGCATCGCCACGGCGCAGACAGCCGCCGGGGAGCGCCTGATCGAACTCCGCCGAGATTTCCTCCGGATCAACGAGCTCCTGGCCTCCCTGGTGGATGACGTGCAGGATCGGCTGGGGGAGGTGTGGCCGCACCTCCGGTTGCTGGACTGGGTGGGCGGTCGGGGGGACGAGGGCACCATGCACTTCAGCATCGAGCGCGCCCGGGACGGCGCCTGGGCCCTGGCCACCGCGCTCCACGCCTGTCCTCCGGAGGCCTGGGAGATCCCC
>CAKZOQ010000219.1 GCA_937136445.1 uncultured Gemmatimonadota bacterium | reverse complement strand
ATGTTCGTGGAGGAGGACGGGAGCGTCTGGGTGGCCGACGCCACCGGCTACGCCGAGGTGCCAGAGGGCTGGGGCCACGTCGTCTACAAGTTCAGCCCCGAGGGCGAGCTCCTCATGACGCTGGGGGAGCGCGGCGTGCCAGGCGACGACGAGGAGCACTTCGCCAAGCCTTCGGACATCTACATCGCCCCCGACGGCCACATCTTCGTCGCCGACGGCCACGATGCCGGCGGAAACAACCGGGTGGTGAAGCTCACCGCCGAGGGCGACTTCGTCACGGCCTGGGGTGAGACCGGGACCGAGGACGGCCAGTTCCAGGACGTCCACGCCCTGGCCATGGACTCCCAGGGACGGGTCTTCGTCGCCGACCGGGCCAACAGCCGCATCCAGATCTTCGATCAGGAGGGGACCCACCTGGAGACCTGGACCCACTTCGGGCGACCCAGCGGCCTCTTCATCACCGAGGACGACGTGCTCTACGCCGTCGATTCCGAGTCCAACGCCCGCCGCAATCCTGGCGTCCCTCGCGGCGTCTACATCGGCAACGCCCTCACCGGAGAGCTCACCGCCTTCGTGCCCGATCCGGAGCCCGACCAGGACAACTCGGGCACCAGCGGGGGCGAGGGGGTCATGGTTGATGCCGAAGGCAACCTCTACACCGCCGAAGTCGGGCCTCAGACCGTCCGCAAGCACACACCCAGGAGATAGGACCATGACCACGACCCGATTCATCGGCGCCGCCCTGGCGCTCCTCTTCCTCGGGCTCACGGCGCTTCCCGCCTCGGCCCAGAGCGAGAACATGAGCTTCTTCATCACCTCCAGCGGAGTCGGAAACGGCGCCGATCTGGGGGGCCTGGAAGGAGCCGACGCCCACTGCGACTTCCTGGCGTACGGCGTGGGCCACGGCGACAAGGAGTGGCGGGCCTACCTGAGCACCACCGGGCCGGGTGGGGAGAACGCCCGAGACCGCATCGGGAACGGGCCCTGGTACAACCACGCCGGGGTGATGATCGCTCAGGACGTCGCCGACCTCCACTCCGAGGACGCCAACCTCACCAAGGAGACGATCCTCACCGAGCGGGGGACCGTGGTGAACGGCCGCGGAGACACCCCCAACACCCACGACATCCTCACCGGCTCCACCCTGGACGGGCGGGCCTTCGACACCGGAGAGGACACCACCTGCGAGAACTGGACGACGAGCTCCAGCGACGGTAGCGCCCAGGTGGGCCACCACGACCGCACCGGTGGCGGCGACAACCCGGAGTCCTGGAACTCCGCCCACGGGAGCCGCGGCTGCAGCCAGGCCGACCTGCAGGGCACCGGTGGCAACGGGTACTTCTACTGCTTCGCCGCCGACGCGGGTGGCATGAACGAGGACGGGTTCGCGCTCCGATTCGACTGAGCGGGACATCCAGAGGGGCCCGACCGCCCCGCCTCAGCCGCCGGAGGTGTAGCCCCGGGCCACCTGGTAGGCCTCCACCTGGCCGGGCTCGAGAAGCCGGAGGGTGGCGAGGTGGGCCTCCAGGTGCACCGCCTGCAACGCCCCTCGGGTCTCGCCCAGGTGGCGCGTGATTCGGTGCACCGCGGCGGCGTCCGCGTCCCCGGACCGGAAGATCCCGGCCAGGTGCCGCTCCATGCCGATGATCTCCTCTCCCAGCCTCCGGGCTTCGGTGAGCATCTTCTCCCGCACGGCCTGCACGTCGCGATGCTGTTCCGGGGTGAGCTGCAGGCGGTCCGCCAACTCCAGGACGTGGAGGGGGCCCGGGTACCCGTTCAGCTCCGCCGGGAGGGCCAGACCCATGCCCTCGCCGGCACGGAGGGCCGCTACCTGCTCGGAGGTGAGGGCCGTCCCCTCCGCAGGCTCCAGGTCGGCGTAGGTGGCGTGCCCGGCGTGGTCCGCATGCTGGGCCGCCAGCGGCAGCGTCCATAGGGAGGCGACCAGCACCATGACGGAGCACCAGGTCACGGAACGCGTCGGAATCATGAAGGCATCCGGCGAGGAAAGGGGCGAAGGAGAGCCACGCCCATGAGGAACCCCCGGCGAGGTCGTGGTGATCCCCCGGCAGGGTGTCAGCGCCACGGCAGACCGCGCTTGCTTCGGGGGGCCTTCCCCCGATAACTTCGATCATTCCCGGGATATGTGCGTCCTGGTCCTACGTGATGCGAACGAAGGCGATCGGCTCCGGTCGATCCCAACCATAGATTCGCGACCGCCCGCCGCGGTCGCACCCGAGTCGGGTGAAGTGCGTCCGGCTCCGATGGCTTGCATTGACTCGCTCACGTCCGGACAACGCTTCATGCTCCCACGCACCGACGGCGCCCCACCGTCTCCCGCGGACTCGCGGCGCCTGCCCTCCTCGTGGACGGCGACGGTGGTCCTCTGCACGGCGCTGGCTCTGGCGGTCGGCCCCGATTCGGCCTCCGCCCAGGATCTGGCCCCGGGTCCACAGGCTGCAGAGCCCTGGCGACACGCCGGTACGACCGCCCCGGTCGCGGCGCCGGCCTCCCTCTCCCCCGCCGAGCTGGACGATGTGGTGGAGGAGTACTGCACCCGCTGCCACAGCCAGCGCAGGCTCCGGGGCAACCTGTCCCTGGAGGATTTCTCCCTCGACGCCGTCCCCGAGCAGGCCGCCGTCGCCGAGCGGATGATCAAGAAGCTCCGGGTGGGTATGATGCCGCCTGCCGAGGCGGACCGCCCCGCCGGGGACACCCTCCTCCTTCTGGCAGGGGCGCTGGAGACGACCCTCGACGAGGAATGGGAGCGGCGGCCCAACCCCGGTGCGCGGGTCTTCCAGCGGCTCAACCGGGCGGAATACGAGCGCTCCATCTACGAGCTCTTCGGGCTGCCGGTGGACGCGGGCCAGCATCTGCCGCCGGACACCAAGAGCGCCAACTTCGACAACATCGCCGACGTCCAGATGATGTCGCCCACCCTCATGGGGGCCTTCCTCAACGCTGCCAGCGAGGTGGCGCGGCTCGCCCTGGGCGACCCGCATGCCGTGGAAGCGGAGTACACCTACGCCATCCCGCGTCTCCAGTCCCAGTGGGATCGGGCGCCCGGCGCTCCCTACGGATCGCGCGGGGGGACCTCGGTGGTGCACACCTTCCCCGCCGACGGGACCTACAACTTCCGGATGTCCTTCCACCATTCGCCGGAGGGCTACCTCTACGGCCGGAACGAGCCCGGCGAGCAGGTGGAGGTGTCGCTGGACGGCGAGCGGATCGCCCTCATCCCCCTGGACCGGTTCCTGGCGGAAAGCGATCCCGGCGGGCAGGGACTCCACATCGAGACCGGTCCGGTGCCCGTCCGTGCCGGCACCCACCGCGTCTCCGCAGTCTTCATTCCCAAGGAGCGGGGACCGGTGGACGACCTCATCGCGCCCCACGGCAACAGCATCGCCGACACCCAGATCGGGATCGGCTACGGACTCCGGATGCTCCCCCACATGCGGGATCTGGTCATCCGGGGCCCCAAGACCGTCACCGGGGTCTCCGAGACCGAGAGCCGCCAGCGCATCTTCGTCTGCCGGCCTACCAGTCCTTCGGAGGAGCGTCCCTGCGCCCGGCGCATCCTGGGCGAGTTGGCCGAGCGGGCCTACCGTCGGCCGCTGGAGGAGCCCGATCTCACCGGGCTCATGAGCTTCTTCGATACGGGGGCCTCCGAGGGAGGCTTCGAGGCCGGCATCCGCCTGGCTGTGGAGGCCATCCTCGCCAGCCCCCACTTCGTCTTCCGCTTCGAGTCCATGCCGGAGCACGTGGAGACCGGGGAGACCTACGCCCTGGACGACATGGCGCTGGCCTCCCGGCTCTCCTTCTTCCTCTGGGGCTCGCCCCCCGACGCCGAGCTCGTGGAAGCCGCCCGTGAGGGACGACTCTCGGACACGGACGAGCTCCGGGATCAGGCTCTGCGGATGCTGGCGGACCCCCGGGCCGAGGCGCTGGGCAGCAGGTTCGCCTCCCAGTGGCTCCGCCTCCAGGACCTGGACAAGCTCCACCCGGACGTGGTGCTCTACCCCGACTACGACCTGCGCCTCGGGGACGCCATGCGCCAGGAGACCGAGCTCTTCTTCCATCATCTGGTGCAGGAGGACCGGCCCATCCAGGAGCTGCTCACGGCGGATTACACCTTCGTCAACGACCGCCTCGCCGAGCACTACGGCATGGACGGTGTCGTGGGCGACCACTTCCGGCGGGTGCAGCACACCGGGGACCGCCGCCGCGGGGTCCTGGGGCACGCCAGCTTCCTGGCTCAGACCTCCCTGGCCAACCGGACCTCGCCCGTGAACCGCGGCAAATGGGTCGCGGAGGTCCTGCTGGGATCACCCCCACCCCCGCCCCCTCCCAACGTCCCCACGCTGGACGAGTCGGCGGAGGAGACTGCGGACGGCCGCGCCCTCTCCACGGCCGAGCGGCTGGCCATGCACCGCCAGAACCCCACCTGCGCGGCCTGCCACCAGCTCATCGACCCCATCGGCATCGCGCTGGACAACTTCGACGTCACCGGCCGCTGGCGGCTCCGTGACAACGGGGTGGCCGTGGACGCCAACGCGGTCTTCTACGACGGCACCCCCCTGGACGGCCCCGGAAGCCTCTCCGAGGCCCTCCTCCAGTACGAAACCTCCTTCCTCCGCACCTTCGCCTCGAACCTCATGGCCTACGCCTTGGGCCGTCGGGTCGAGTACTACGACATGCCCGCCATCCGGGCCCTCGTGGACCAGGCCGCGGAGCACGACTTCCGCACCTCCGCCTTCGTTCTCGGTGTCATCGAGAGCGACCCCTTCCGTCTCAAGGTGGCCACCGACGTGGGCACGGACATGACTTCTGAGCAGTCTCACGACTGAGGACGACCGACATGCACTTCATCACCGGCAAGCACATCGACCGCAGGACCTTCCTGCGCGGAGCCGGAGCCTGCCTCTCCCTTCCGCTGCTCGACAGCATGATCCCCGCCGGACGGCTGGCCGCCGCCACCCGGGCCGACCTCGACGCCACCCGCTTCATCGCCATCGAGAACTCCCACGGCGCCGCCGGAAGCAACGCCTGGGGCGCCACCCAGTACCTCTGGTCCCCGGAGGCCACCGGGAAGGACTTCGACCTCTACCCCAGCGCCCTGCAGCCGCTGGAGGACTGGCGGCGACACCTCACCATCATCAGCAACACCGACGTGCGGATGGCGGAGGCCTTCGACCCCAATGAGATCGGAGGCGACCACTTCCGGTCCAGCGCCGTCTTCCTGACCCAGTCCCACCCCCGCCAGACGGAGGGGTCGGCGGTCTTCGTGGGCAAGTCGATGGACCAGATCTACGCGGACCGGGTGGGAGGCGGCACGGCCATCCCCTCCATGCAGCTCTGCATCGAGAACGTGGACCAGGCAGGAGGCTGCTCCTACGGCTACGCCTGCGTCTACACCGACACGATCTCCTGGGCCTCCCCCACCGAGCCCCTTCCCATGATCCGGGATCCCCGGGCGGCCTTCGACCAGCTCTTCGGAGCCGGAGGCACGCCGGAGGAGCGGGCCCGACGAAGGAGCGCCCACGCCAGCATCCTGGACTGGGTAGCGGACGAGGTGAGCCGCCTGCAGCGGAATCTGCCGGCCCAGGATCGGGCCCGGGTGGACCGCTACCTGGAGAACGTCCGGGAGGTGGAGCGGCGCATCCAGGGCATCGAGGCCCAGAACACCAGCGGCCGCACCCGGGAACTCCCCGAAGCGCCGGCGGGCGTTCCGGACAGCTACACCGAGCACGTGCACCTCATGTTCGACCTCCAGGCGCTGGCCTTCCAGTCGGACATGACGCGGGTCTTCTCCCTGAAGATGAGCCGGGACGTCTCCGGACGGGTCTTCCCCGAGAGCGGCGTCAACCAGGGCTTCCACCCGCAGTCCCACACCACCGGCGAGGAGGGGGTCACCGACTTCTACCGGATCAACAAGTACCACGTGAGTCTCCTCCCCTACCTGCTGGAGAAGCTCGACGCGGTGCAGGAGGACGACGCCACCCTCCTGGACAAGTCCCTCATCGTCTACGGCTCGCCCATGGGCGACGGGAACCTGCACAACCACCGGCGCGTGCCCTTCATCACCCTGGGAGGGGCCAACGGCCGACTCCCCGGAGAGATGCACCTGAAGGCGCCCGACGGGACCCCGCTGGCCAACGCCATGCTCTCGCTCATGCACGTGCTGGGCATGGAGGACGTGGACGCCTTCGGCGACTCCACCGGGGCCCTCCCCCTGTATGCCCCCTCCTCCTCCACCGACCTGTAGGAGAGGACCCACGCCATGAAGAAGCCGATGCCGAGCCGACTGCTCAGCGCCCTGGCCCTCGCGGCCCTTCTGGGGGCCGCACCCCCACCGAACGCCCCCGTGGCGGATTCGGCCATGAAGGGAGATCTCGACGCCGTCCGAACCCTCCTCCGTTCCGGAGCGGACGTGAACGCAGCCCAGGGCGACGGGATGACCGCCCTCCACTGGGCGGCGGAGCGGGGCGACGTGGAGATGGCCGCCGTGCTCCTCTACGCCGGCGCCAGCCACGAGGCGGTGACCCGCATCGGGGCCTTCACCCCCCTCCACG